>JBBSAS010000216.1:0-3692 GCA_038252055.1 Candidatus Limnocylindrales bacterium | reverse complement strand
CGAGGCGCACGTTCGCGGGGCTCGCATCTCCGCCCCGGACGTCGTAGACCCAGACGTGCGAGCTGATGCAGCCCGACGGGCAGTCGCCCCAGCCCTTCCTGATCGTCACCCGCCAGCCGTCCGCGAGCGGCGCGACCTCGTGCCAGGCCGACTGCCCGATGATGTCGGGGTCGCGCGGCCCGATCCCCGCGAACTGCGGATCCTCGGCGAGGACGAGCGCAACGGCCTCCTCGCTCGTGATCGGGCTCGGAGCGGCCGTCGGGCTGGCCATGGGCATCGGGCTGGCGGCTGGGCTCGCGACGACGGCGGGGCTCGCGACGACGGCGGGGCTCGGAGCGGCTCCGCTCGGCACAACCCCACTTGCCGACGGCGACCCAGCGGGGGCCGCGGTGCAGGCCGCTGCGACGAGCAGCGAGGCGGCGAGCGGGAGCAGGAGCAGGAGGCGAGGGCGCATGGCGCCCTGACGATACCCCCGCATTCGAAGTTCCGCGGCCGGGGCCCTGACTCGAGGCGGAACGATCCCCCGGCGAGACGACTCCTGTCGACACGACCCCCCGGCCCCGCGTGGATTACGATCGACCCGGCGGGAATGCCGGCCGGCGACCGCGGGAAACGACCGGACCGCCGCAGGGAGTCGTCGTGGTTCACCAGGTCCGCGAGCTGCACGTGCGACGCGACGCTCGTGCGCGGTTCGGCGTGGAGGAAGCGCTCTTCGGCCTGTCGGGGAACGCCGTCATGGCCGATCTCCGGGCCGTGCGCCGCCTTGCCGCGGCGATGACCGCCGCTCGCCTGGCCGGCGGCGAGGCCATCCCGGCCGTCTCGCCCGGCGAGCTGAACGCCATGGGCCTCGTCGACGAGATCCTCCACGCCGTCGTCGCGATCTTCCGCGAGCACGAGGATCCCGAGGGGATCGACGATGCCCTCGACCATCTCGACGAGAAGCTCGGCGCGTCCGCCGTGGACCACGTCCTGCGCCGCTTCACCGCCGACTTCCCGCCCGCTGCCGTCCATCGCGGCGAGCAGACCGTCGAGGGCTACCTCGGCGGCGAGACGGCCGGCACGCCGAACCGCGAGATCGCCCTGGAGGAGCTGCTCGCCTGCTGGCTCGAAAACACGAACCCCGCGCTCGCGGCGTACGCCGAGCTCTTCGACGATGGCGACCTCGCGGCGGCCACCGCGTACCGCGCGGTGATCGACGAGCTCGGGAGCTTCTTCGCCGGGCGCGCGCCCCTCGGGCCGGACCGGCAGGACCTCGTGACGATGCTGCGGGCGCCCGCGCTCGCCGAGCCCGCGTCGCTCGCCGCGCAGCTCCGCTGGATCCGGGCTCGCTGGGGCGACTTCCTCGCGACATACCTTGGCGAGCGCTTCGGGACGCTCCTGGACCGGCTCGTCACCGGCGTCGACGTCGCCGCGGAGGAGGAGCGCGCTTTCTGGATGCGGGTACACCCCGGGACCGGCGGGGGCGGCGGGGGCGGCGGGGGCGGCGGGGCGGCACCGGGCATGTCGTACGCCGGCCTGGAGGCGGAGACGGAGCGGTTCTCGATCGACAGCGACTGGATGCCCCGCGTCGTGCTCATGGCGAAGAGCACGTACGTCTGGCTCGACCAGCTCAGCCGCTGGTACGGCCGCGACATCCGGCATCTCGACCAGGTTCCCGACGAGGAGCTCGACCGCCTCGCCCGCTGGGGGATCACCGGCCTCTGGCTCATCGGCCTCTGGGAGCGCAGCCGGGCCAGCGCGCGGATCAAGCAGCTCCGCGGCAACCCCGACGCCGTCGCCTCCGCCTACTCCCTCCGCGACTACGCGATCGCCGACGACCTGGGCGGCGAGGATGCCCTGGCGAGCCTCCGGGAGCGGGCACGGGCGCGCGGCATCCGCCTCGCCTCGGATATGGTCCCCAACCACATGGGGATCGACTCGCGCTGGGTGATCGAGCACCCGGAGTGGTTCCTCTCGCGCCCCGACAGCCCGTATCCGGTCTATTCGTTCACCGGCGTGGATCTTTCCGACGACCCGCGGGTGGGGATCCAGGTCGAGGATCACTACTGGGACGCCACCGACGCCGCCGTCGTCTTCCGGCGCGAGGACCGGACGACCAGTGACGTCCGCTTCGTCTACCACGGCAACGACGGGACGGCGATGCCCTGGAACGACACTGCCCAGCTCGACTATCTCCAGCCGCAGGTCCGCGAGGCCGTCATCGAGGCCATCCTCGACGTCGCCCGCCGCTTCCCGATCATCCGCTTCGACGCCGCGATGACGCTTGCCAAGCGCCACGTCGCCCGCCTCTGGTACCCCGAGCCCGGCCAGGGCGGGGCGATCCCCTCGCGGGCCGAGTCGGCGATGAGCAAGGCCGCCTTCGACGCCGCGATGCCCGAGGAGTTCTGGCGCGAGGTCGTGGACCGGGTAGCGGCCGAGGTGCCCGAGACCCTCCTCCTGGCCGAGGCCTTCTGGCTCATGGAGGGCTACTTCGTCCGGACCCTGGGGATGCACCGGGTCTACAACAGCGCCTTCATGAACATGCTGCGCGACGAGAAGAACGCCGAGTACCGCCTCGTCGTGAAGAGCACCCTCGAGTTCGACCCGGAGATCCTCAAGCGCCACGTCAACTTCATGAACAACCCCGACGAGAAGACCGCCGTCGAGCAGTTCGGCAGCGGCGACAAGTACTTCGGGATCGCGACGCTCCTGGCCACGATGCCGGGCCTCCCGATGTTCGGGCACGGCCAGGTCGAGGGCTTCTCCGAGAAGTACGGGATGGAGTACCGGCGAGCTGCCTGGGACGAGCGGCCGAACGAGGGCCTCATCGCCCGCCACGAGCGCGAGATCTTCCCGCTCCTCCATCGCCGGCGCCTCTTTGCCGGGGCCCGGGAGTTCCGCCTCTACGACGTGATCGACGACGCCGGACACGTCAACGAGGACGTCTTCGCCTACTCGAACCGGAGCGGTGACGAGCGATCGCTCGTCGTCTACTACAACCGCTTCGCCTCGATGCGCGGGCGGATCCACGACTCGGTTGCCTTCGCGGTCAAGGGCGACGCTGGCGAGACGGCGCTCGTGCGCGAGCCCCTCGCCGAGGGCCTCGGCCTGTCCGACGAGCCCGGCGCCGTCGTCGTCTTCCGCGACGTCCGCGACGGGCTCGAGTACGTCCGGGAGACGAGCGAACTGCGCGACCGCGGCCTCCGTGTCGAGCTCGATGCGTATGCCACCCGCGTCTTCCTCGACTGGCGCGAGATCAGCGGCGAAGCGGCCGCCGACTACCGGGCGCTGGCCGGCGACCTCGGCGGGGCCGGCGTGCCGAGCGTCGAGGCCGCGCTTGCGGAGCGGCGTCTGCGACCCCTCCACGACGCCGTGGCGATCCTCGTCAACGAGGCGCTCGTCCGGGAGACGACGGACGCCCTCGTGTCCCACCTCGCGGCGGCAGCCCGGGAGGCCGCCGCTCCCGCTGTCCGCGGACCCGTGGCGGCGCCGGTCGCAGCCCCGGTCGCAGCCCCGCGCGCCGCGCCGAACGGCGCCCCGTCGGTGCCATCGAACCGCGCCGAGCTGTCGGCAGCCTCGCGGCTCGCCGCTCCCGACCTCGACCGGCTCGTCGTTGCCTGGCAGTCGCGGGCCGGCGATGCTCTACGGGCAATCCGGGCCGCCACGGGCTCGGCGGTCTCCGACGCGGAGATCGAGGTGCTCACCGCCAAGTT
>JBBSAS010000215.1:0-3733 GCA_038252055.1 Candidatus Limnocylindrales bacterium | reverse complement strand
CTGACGCCGGGTCACCGGGCCCCGCCACCCCCGTCGCGACCGCCACCATCGCCGCCCTTGCCGCGACGGCGGTCCCGCGCAGCCCGCGTCGAGCGGTCGAGCGCGAGGACGATCTCTCGTGAGTGGGCGAGGTGCTCCTCCCTGAGCCGCCGTGCCTCCGCGGCGTCGCCGCCAAGGATCGCGCCGGCGATGCGGCGGTGGTCCACGCTCACGCGCCGACGGGCCGAGGGGACGTAGGCGACGCGGCGCCGAACCTCGAGCATCACGTCGCCGACAGCCTCGAGGACGATCCGGAACAGCTCGTTGTGGGCGAGGTCTGCGATCACGAGGTGGAACGCGCCGTCCGCTCGGGCGTACTCTTCGCCGGTGACCGCGGCGTCGAATGCTCGAAGTGCCGCCCGCAGGCGGTCGCGATCCGCATCGCTCGCGCGCTCCGCGGCCAGCTCGGCGATCCGTCCCTCGAGCGACTCGCGCACCTCGTAGACCTGCTCGTAGCCGAGAGCCGATGCCCCGAGGATGAGAAGGCGGATGGATTCCGTCGCCGCCGACGCTTCGGCTCGCGCGACGAAGACCCCCGATCCCGGGCGCACGCTCACGACGCCGCGGGAGGCGAGGGACTTCAGCGCCTCGCGGATGACGGTTCGGGAGACGCCGAACTGCAGTGCCATCTCCCGCTCCGGCGCGAGCCGCTGACCGACGACGTAGCCGCCGGATCTGAGCTCCGCGATGAGCGCGTCGGCGACGCCGTCGGAGAGACGATGGGACACGCCGGCTCGGGTCGCGTTCCAGGAGTCGATCGACCCGGCGGGCGGCCCGACGTGGATCGGTTCCGGACCAGAGGGCGGCGCCCCGCCTGCTCGATGATGCGGTGCGACCGGTCTCACCGCGCGACTATAGCGCAGCGAATCGGACCACAGCGGGCACGATGGCCCTCGGCGGGCGCGGCCGGCGGTGACCGGGCCGATGCGCTACGATCACCGTCGGTCCAACCGGTATGATCGATCCCCGGAGGCGCTGGCAGGATGACACTGGGAAGATCGGAGTTCCTCGCGGCGTACGAGACGATGCGCCGCATCCGCGAGTTCGAGGAGTCGCTGCTCCGGCTCCACGGGCAGGCAAAGGTCCCCGGCTTCGTCCACGTGTCGGTCTGGCAGGAGGCGGTCTCCGCGGGAGTGGGAATGCACCTTCGGCCCGAGGACCAGATTCTCACGACGCACCGCGGCCATGGCGACATCATCGCCAAGGGCGTGGCGATCGAGGGGATGTACGCGGAACTCCTCGCCCGCCTCGGCGGCTACTGCGGCGGCAAGGGCGGCTCCATGCACGTGACCGATGTCTCGCACGGCGTCCTCGGAGCGAACGGGATCGTGGGGGCGAACATGCCGATCGCGGCCGGGGTCGCGCTCTCGAAGAAGATGCGCGGCGAGCCCGGTGTCGTCGTTGCCTTCATCGGCGACGGCGCCCTCATGAACGGCTCCACCCACGAGACCCTCAACATGGCGTCGCTCTGGCAGCTCCCCCTCCTCATCGTCCGCGTCGACAACCAGTACGCGGAGTCGACCGCCGCCCGCTACTACAGCGGGATCCCCGACGTCCTCGTTTACGTGGAGTCCTACGGCGTGGATGCGATCGCCGCCGACGGCAACGACGTCGACGCCGTCTCGGAGGCCGCCTCCCGGGCCATCGCCCGCGTGCGCGCCGGGAGCGGCCCGGGGTTCCTCCAGTGCCGGACCTATCGACGCTACGGCCACAACACCGCAGACCCGGGGGCCTACCGGCCGCCCGAGGAGGTGGAGGCCTGGAAGCAGCGTGATCCGCTAATCGTCGCCCGGGCGTCCGCGGCGGCGCATGGGGCCTCGGAACCTGAGCTCGACGAGATCGACGCCCGGGTCATGCGCCATATCGAGGAGGCGATCAGCTGGGCTGAGGCCCAGCCCGAGGCGCCGGCCGCCTCCGCCTTCACGGATCTCTACGCCGATCCAGCCACGATCGCCGCCTTCGGGGGGACCCTCCGATGACCATGCTTCGCTATCGCGCCGCCCTCAACGAGGCGCTCCGCGAGGAGCTCGAGCGCGACCCCCGGGTCTTCCTCATCGGCGAGGATCTCCGCGAGCCCTGGGGCGGGACCTTCCGAGTCACCCAGAACCTCTCGACCGAGTTCGGCGACGAGCGGGTCCTCAACACTCCGATCTCCGAGAACGGCTTCCTCGGCGTCGCCCTCGGCTGCGCGATCACCGGCCTCCGCCCGGTCGTCGAGTTCATGCACATGGACTTCGCGATGATGGCGATGGACCAGATGACGAACCAGGTCCCGAAGATCCGCTACATGACCGGCGGCCAGGTGAGCGTTCCGCTCGTCGTCCGAACGCCGGGAGGCGGCTACAAGTCGTCGGCGGCCCAGCACGGCCAGTGCCTGGAAGCGATGTTCGCCCACCTGCCCGGGTGGCTCATCGCGGCGCCATCCACCCCCGCCGACGCGAAGGGGCTGCTCAAGACCGCGATCCGCCTCGACGACCCGGTCCTTTTCATGGAGCACAAGCACATCTACATGCTCAACGGGGAGGTGCCCGAGAGTGAGCACCTCGTCCCGTTCGGCGTCGCGGACGTCAAGCGCGCCGGCACTGACGTCACGATCGTCGCCTGGTCGAAGATGGTCCATTTCGCCCTCGAGGCGGCGGAGACGCTGGCCGGCGAGGGGATCTCGGCAGAGGTGATCGACCTGCGGACCCTCGTTCCCTGGGACGAGGCCGCCGTCCTCGAGTCGGTCCACAAGACCGGGCGCCTCGTGATCGTCCAGGAGCCGCCCGAACGGGCGGGCTTCGGGGCCGAGGTCGCGGCAGTGGTGGCGGCGAAGGGGTTCGGGGACCTGCGAACCGGGATCATCCGGGTCGCCGGTCGCAACGTTCCGCTCCCGATGGCTCCCCACCTCGAAAACCTCGTCCTGCCCCAGGTGAGCTGGGTCACCGATGCCGTGCGTGCCGCCGTCCGGGGCGCCGACGTCCGAAGAGCCAACGTGCGGGGCGCCGACGTCCCCGCCTCGTCCGTGGAGGTGCCCGCCTGATGCGCGTTCCCGTGGAGATGCCGAAGGTCAACTACGAGATGGAGTTCGGGATCGTCGAGGCCTGGCGAAAGGCGGTCGGCGATCCGGTGGCGGCGGGCGAAGTGATCGCCGACATCGAGACCGAGAAGGCGACGGTCGAGCTGGAATCCCCGGCCGCCGGGACGCTCGTCGAGATCGTCCATGGTCCCGGCACCGAGGTTCCCGTCCTCGCTCCGATCGCCTGGATCGAGTCGGACGGGTAGCATTGGCCCGGCCCCGGAGCCCCGGGGCGACAGAGCGGGGGCAAGGGAGGTTGATCGTGGCGGGAACCGGACGGATGGCCGGCAAGCGGGCGCTCATCACGGGCGCCGGATCGGGGATCGGCGAGGCGACGGCCGTTCTGTTCGCGCAGGAAGGGGCCCGCGTGGGCCTCGTCGGGCGCACCGTCAGCAAGCTCGACGCGGTGGCCGAGAGGATCCGGGCCATCGGCGGCGAGGCGCTCGTCCTGCCCGCCGACGTCGCGGACGAAGCCGCGATCTCCGGCGCCGTCCTGGCGGCCGTCGATGCCTGGGGCGGCCTTGACGCCTGCGTAGCCGTGGCCGGGATCGAGCTCGTGAACCAGGGTGACGACCGGGTGGACCGTCTCGAGCTGGCGGTCTGGCAGCAGATAATCGACACGAACCTGACGGGGAT
>JBBSAS010000214.1:0-3741 GCA_038252055.1 Candidatus Limnocylindrales bacterium | reverse complement strand
GGACGCAGCTGGGCCATCAGGAAGTCGGCCACCTGCGAGGTGAGCCGCTCCTGGACCTGCAGGCGGCGGGCGTACATCTCGACGATCCGGGGGATCTTCGAGAGGCCCACGACACGGCCGTTCGGGATGTAGGCGACGGCGGCCGTCCCGAAGAACGGCAGCAGATGGTGCTCGCAGAGGCTGTAGAAGGGGATCTCCTTGACGACCACCATCTCGGAGTAGGCGACGTCGAAGACCGCCCCGTTGATGAGGCGATCCGGGTCGACGTGGTAGCCCGCGGTCAGCTCGGCGTACATCCGGTGCACCCGGCCCGGCGTGTCGAGCAGGCCCTGGCGGTCGGGATCCTCGCCGATCTCGCGGAGGATCTCGCGGACGGCAGCCTCCACCCGCCCGTTCGCCGCCGTGGGATCGTGCGCGGACCCTTCGATCGAGGCCGCCCCCGCGACGGCGTCGCGCCCGATCGGCTCGGCATGGGGCTCCTCGCCGATCTCGGTCTCGATCTCCTCGACGATCGTGCGGACGTTCTCGGGCAGCGGTCGACCACTCATGCCGACATCGTAGCGCCCGGGGCAAACCGCGGGCGGCGCGGGCCCGGCTTCCGCGGCGGTGGCCCCGGGCAGTCCGGCGTCCGACGGCGGTTGCCCCGTCGCGCCAACCGGCTGCGAACCCCCGCGTCCCCCCGCGTCCCCCCGCCAGCGAGCGCCGGCAAGCCTCCGCGCTCCGGTGGCTGCCGCGGGCCATCCCGGGCCGTAGGATGGCCTCGCCATGTCGAAGCGCCGCCGCGGACTTCCCGCCACCGAGCTCGCCGCGCGGCGCCGCCGCCGCGAAGCGCGCCACGTTCGATTCGAGCAGCTCGTCGACCGGGCCCTGGCCGGCATCCCGATGCCCTTTGCCGCGGCCCTCGACGAGGTGGCGATCGTCATCGCCGACGAACCATCGACGGAGCAGCGCCGCGAGAACGACCTCGGCCCGGACGAGATGCTCTACGGCCTCTACGACGGTACGCCACGCACGGAGTGGGGCGCCGACGGGGTCGCCTTCCCGAACGCGATCACGATCTTCCGGCTGCCTCTCGAGGAGGACTTCCCCGACCCGTTCGATCTCGAGGACGAGGTCCGGATCACCGTCATCCACGAGCTGGCCCACCACCTCGGCATCGACGACGACCGCCTCGAGGAGCTCGGCCTGGATTGAGTCGCGTGCCGACTCGCTGGGCGACGGCGCGAGCGCAGCACGTCCGCCAACGGCGCCAGTTCGCGGATTCGCCGAGCGTGGACGACCCGTCGGTGAGTCGGAACCGGACTCAAAGCGGGTGCTGGCGGTGCCCGGGAGCGGGGGCAGCGCGCCGGTCGGGGGGCGGCCGCCTGGCGCCGGGCCAACGCCCGGCCGCCTGGCGCCGATCAGGCCTCACTGTCCCCAACGGACGACGGTTCCTGTCCGGTGGGTGGCAACCGTCGCCGTTTCGGCCCAGGGGGCCCGGCCTGACCACGGTTCCTGTCCGGAATGGCACCCCGGGATGCCCGTTGAGCGAGAACCGTTGTCGCTTGAGGATCCTGGGGCCTGAATCGGCTGACGCCCCGGCGGACGCCGGGACCTCAGCCCGCGGGAAGCGGCCCGGCTGCGGCGATCAGCTCCCCGAAGCGGCCAAGGTCCACGTTCCCACCGGAGAAGATCACGCAGACCCGCTCCCCGTCGCGGATCGGGACGCGGCCGAGGAGCACGGCTGCGAGGGCCGCCGCGCCGGCCGGCTCGAGGACTTGCTTCATCCGCTCGGCGGCGAAGCGGAGACCGGCGAGGATCTCCGTGTCGTCGAGAAGGACGATGTCGTCGAGAAGGCCGCGTCCGAGCGCGATCGTCGTCGCGCCGGCAAACGGGGCGTTCAGGCCGTCGGCCACGCTCGCCGGTCGGATCGCGACCGGCACCCCAGCCGCGATGCCGAGCGAGAGCGCGTTCGAGACTCGCGGTTCCACGCCGTAGACGCGCGCCGCCGGTCGGAGCCCCTTGACGGCGGCCGCCACACCGCAGGCGAGCCCTCCGCCGCCGACCCCGGCCACGACCACGTCCACGTCGGGCAGGTCCTGGACGATCTCCAGGCCCACCGTCCCCTGCCCCACGATCGAATCCGGATGGTCGAAGGGGTGGATAAAGGTGAGCCGCCGCTCGTCGCGGATCCGCTCCATGGCCGCCCAGGCCTCGGCGGTGTCCGCACCCTCGAGGATCACCTCCGCCCCGTAGCCGCGGCAGGCGTCGACCTTCGATGGCACCGCCGCCTCCGGCATGACGACCACCGCCCGGACGCCGAGGCTCCCGGCGGCCACGGCGACCGCCGCGGCGTGGTTCCCCGCCGAGATCGCGATGACGCCGGCGGCGCGCTCGGCGGGCGAGAGGCCGGCGATCCGGAACGTCGCCCCGCGGACCTTGTACGAGCCGGTCCGCTGGAGGTGCTCGGCCTTGGCGTGGAGTCGGCCATCCGCGAGCCGCACGCCGGTGCTCGCCGCGACGACCCGGGCCGCGGTCGAGGACGACAGGAGCGGCGTGCGATCGACGCTCGGGGCCAAGAACCGTGCGGCCTCCCGGATGCGGCCCAGGGTGACCGCGCATACGAGGTTGCCGGTCGATGCGAGGTCGTCGGTAGTGGATTCGCCGCGGGGGATGGTCATGGCCTCGAGTATGACTCCGGGCGTCGCGGTCGGTCCCGGATGGCAGGCGAAGCGGCAACGTCGCGCGAGACAGCCTCCCGGCGGGCTATCCTCGCCGTGCGTCCCGTGGATCCAGCCAAGACGGAGGCCCCGATGCCCGGCTTCACGCCGTTCACCCGCAACTACAACGACCTCTCCGACGAGAACGGCTACCAGTTCGAGTTCCGCTGCGACCACTGCGGCTCCGGCTACCGCAGCGAGTTCATCCGCTCCAGCCTCGGCACCGCCGGATCCGTCCTGTCCGGGGCCAGCAACTTCCTCGGCGGCCTCTGGGGGGCGTCGAACGCCGTGAACAGCGCCAAGGGCTTCCTCGACCGGGACGCCCGGGATGAAGCGCTCGAGAAGGCGTCGAACGAGATCATGCCGCTCTTCACCCGCTGCGCCTCGTGCAATGCCTGGGTGGACGAGACCTGCTTCAACCGTGACCGCAACCTCTGCACGAACTGCGCGCCCAACCTGGCCGCGGAGATGGAGCGGGAGCGCTCGGCCGTCGAGCGGGACCAGATGCGCGAGGCGTTGCACGCCGAGACGATCTTCTCCGGCGACACGTCCGCGCGGCAGACCGTCTGCCCGTCCTGCGAGAAGCCGGTGGGCTCCGAGAAGTTCTGTGCGAACTGCGGGGCCCGTCTCGGGACGGCCCACTGCACCGGATGCGGCGCGGAGCTGCCGACGGGTGCCCGGTTCTGCGGCAACTGCGGGGCGAAGGCCGACTGACTGGGATCGATCGATGAGCCCTGACGCGAGCTCGCCCACCTACGCCGGCGAGATCCGGGTGCCGGGCGGTGCCGGCGCGGTCCCCGGTACCATCACCCTCGGCGAGGAGACTCTGTTCGTGGCGGCCGACGGTTCGTCACCGCGCACGCTCGGGTACCGCGACCTCGCCGTCCTGGCCATCACGGACCAGGTGGGCTTCATTGCCACGGACGCCGCCCCGGGCGCCGATCGGTGGCTCCTGGAGCGGTTCGGGGCGGCGGTCGGGCCGCTGATCGCGACACTCCGGGAACGGCGCCTCCGGCAGCGACTCGCCGACGCCCTGGTGGAG
>JBBSAS010000213.1:0-3752 GCA_038252055.1 Candidatus Limnocylindrales bacterium | reverse complement strand
GTCCTCCATCGTCGTGCCGACCGCGCCGACGGCGTGGAAGACGCTCGTGTCCCAGCCCCGTGCATCCATCGCGGCGGCGCAGCGGGCAACGGTCGGGGTCGTCGAGCCGTACGAGGTGATCGCGCAGAGGGGCCGCGCGTCACCGGCCGGGTCCGGGACCCTGGCCATCGCCACGATCCCGGCGGCGGCATTCCCGACCGCGCGCCGGGTGATGACGTTGATCCCCTGCTCGGCCGTCGGGTTGACGATGTAGATGTCCTTCGTCCCGAGCCACCGGCTGACGTCGCTCGGGGCCATGTCGGTGAGCATGATCTTGGGGACGCCGAACGGCAGGGCCCGCATGACCCGGGTCGCCGTGGTCGTCCCGATCGAGCCGGCCCAGGAGAGCATCCCGTCGCAGTCGCCGGCCTCGCGGAGCTGGAGGATCTTGACGGCTCCCGCCTCGCCGACGAGGTCGATCGCGGCGGCCCGCGGTGCGGCAAAGACATCCTCGATCTTCGTCCCGGTTGCCGCGAGGACGTCCTCGAGCGAGATGTCGGCCCAGTCCACGGCAGCGCCGAGGCTCAGGTCCATGATCAGCGGCCGACCGCCGTGCTCGGCGACCTGCTCGGCGAGGAACCGGATCTCCGCGCCCTTCGTGTTGCACATCCCGGCGCAGACGATCGTCGGTCGCTCCATCGTGAACCTCGTGTGGGGGATCTGGACCCCGAATCATGACGCATCGGCCCCGAGCGTGCGGGTGCCGCGTCGTCGGCCCGGGTGCTGCGTCGTCGGCCCGGGTGCGCTGGTGCGCGGATCACGTGTCGTCGGCCCGGACGCGGAGGTTTCGTGTCGCCAGCCCGGGCGCGCCGGGTATCCTTGGGTCATGCGATTGAGCCAGCTCTTCTTCACGACGCTCCGCGACGATCCCGCCGACGCGGAGATGCCCAGCCACCGCCTCCTCGTCCGGGCCGGCTACGTCCGCCAGCTCGGGGCCGGGATCTACTCGCTCCTGCCCCTGGGATTCCGGGCGAGCCGCAGGGTCGAGCAGGTGATCCGCGAGGAGATGGACCGGATCGGCTGCCAGGAGATGGAGATGCCGGTCGTCCACCCCGCCGACCTCTGGAAGGAGACCGGCCGCTGGTACCAGATCGGCCCGGAGATGGCCCGCTTCAAAGACCGCGGCGGGCGCGACATGGTCCTCGCGATGACCCACGAGGAGGTCGTCGCCTCGCTCCTCGCCGATCTCGTCCGGAGTTACCGGCAGCTCCCGATGATGGTCTACCATTTCCAGACGAAGTTCCGCGACGAGCCGCGCTCGCGGGGCGGCCTCATCCGCGTCCGCGAGTTCGTCATGAAGGACTCCTACACCTGCGACCTCGACGAGGCTGGTCTCGACGTCGCCTACGAGAAGCACTACGAGGCGTATACGCGGATCTTCGAGCGCCTGGGCCTCCGGGCGATCGCGGTCGCCTCCGACGTGGGGATGATGGGCGGCTCCGGCGCCCACGAGTTCATGGTCCTCAACGAATACGGGGAGGACGTCCTCGTCCTCTGCGAGACGTGCGGCTTCTCGGCGAACCGCCAGGTCGCGACCGTCCGCGTCTCCGAACCGCCGATGGCCGCGCACCTGCCCCTCGAGGAGGTCGCCACGCCGGGAGCGACGACGATTGCCGACCTCGCCTCGTTCCTCGGGATCAGCCCCGAGGAGACGGCCAAGGCGACCTTCTTCGTGGACGGCGACGGCCGCCTTCTCACCGCGATCATCCGCGGCGACATGGAGGTCAACGAGACGAAGCTCGCGAACGCGACCGGCGCGCGCACCCTCCGGCCGGCCCAGGCCGAGGAGATCGCGGCCGCCGGCATGGAGCCCGGCTACGGCAGCCCGATCGGCGCGCACGGGACGTTCGTCGTCGTGGACGACCTCGTGGCGCGCTCCTCGAACCTCGTGGCCGGCGCGAACCGGCCGGGCTTCCACTACCGGAACGTCAACGTCGGCCGCGACTACACCCCGGACCTCGTGGTGGACCTGGCGAACGCCCGCGACGGCGACGGCTGCCCGACCTGCGGCGCGCCGGTCATCCTGCGCAACGGGATCGAGGTCGGCAACATCTTCAAGCTCGGGACGAAGTACACGACCGCCCTCCGGGCCACGTACCTCGGCGAGGACGGGATGGCCCACCCGATCGTCATGGGCTCGTACGGGATCGGCGTCGGGCGGGCCCTCGCCTGCGTCGTCGAGGCACACCACGATGAGAAGGGGATCGCCTGGCCGGCCGAGGTCGCGCCGTACCCGGCGCATCTCGTGACTGTCTCGGCGGCGAAGGACCCGCGGGTCAGCGAGACCGCCGAGCGGCTCCACGATCGCGCGCTCGAGGCGGGGCGCGAGATCCTCTGGGACGATCGGGACGAGTCGCCCGGCGTGAAGTTCACCGATGCCGAGCTCCTCGGGATGCCGCTCATCGTCACGATCAGTCCGCGCTCGCTCGCCGCGGGCGGCGCCGAGGTGACCGTGCGGGCGACCGGCGAGCGGACGATCGAGCCGCTCGAGGCGGTCGAAGCCCGCCTGGCCGGCTAGTCCCGGCCCGGCCGGCAGCGCGCGGCGTCGGGCACAGGGAGGCACGATGGGCCCGTTGCTCGAGTACGGCGCCCTCCTCGCTCTCCTCGCCGCCGCAATTCTCCTCCTCGCCGCGTGGCTCCAGCGCCGTGGTCTGCGCGAGGACCGGGCTGCCCGCGCGGCGGCGCGGGCCGAACGTGATGCGCGCCTCCGCGCTCGCGAGGCCGCGGCAGGCGAACGCGCCGCGGAAGCGGAACGCGACGTCGCCGTCCTCGTGGACCTGGCCGGCGTCGGCGCCGTCCGCGTCGGCCCCGATCTCGTCGTGACGGCCGCGAACGAGACGGCCCACCGCCTCGTTGCTCGTCGGCCGGGGACGATGGTCGGTCGCGGCATCCTCGACGCGGTCACCGACCACCACGTGGAGGCGATCGTGCGGATGGCCCTCGAGGCAGGGTCCGCAGTCGGCGAGGTCGTCGTCCGGACGGGGGAGGGCCCGACCGGGGAGGGCCCGACGCTCCTGGCACGGGCGCGACGGACGGATGCCGGCGGCGCGTGGCTGGTCCTCGAGGACGTCTCCGAGCTGCGCCGGCTCCAGCGGATCCGAACGGAGTTCATCGACAACCTGAGCCACGAGCTGCGGACCCCACTCACGACGGTGCGCCTCCTGGCGGAGACGCTCGCCGCCGACACCGCGGGGCTGCCGCCTCGCGTTGCCGAGCGGATCGCCACGATCGAGGTCGAGACCGGCCACCTGGCCCAGATGGTCAGCGAGCTGCTCGACCTCTCGCGGATCGAGTCCGGGATGGCGACGATCGTGGCCGACGACCTGGACCTCGGGCGGCTCGCCGCGTTGACCGTAGACCGCATCCGGCTGTTCGCCGAGCGGAACGAGGTGGCCCTGGAGGTCGTGGTTCCCCCTCTCGTGCCGGCCGTCCGCGGCGACGGCGAGCGGGTCGGCCAGGCGCTCCTGAACCTCCTTCACAACGCCGTGAAGTTCAGCCCCGCGGGTTCCACGGTCGCCGTCCGCGTGACACCGTCCGAGGCCGAGGTCGTGGTGGCCGTCGAGGACCATGGCCAGGGGATCCCCCGGAGCGCCGTGCCCCGCCTGTTCGAGCGCTTCTACAAGGTCGACCGGGCCAGGACGCGAGGGGTCGGCGGCACCGGGCTGGGCCTCTCGATCGCTCGCCACGTCGTGGAAGCCCACGGCGGGCGGATC
>JBBSAS010000212.1:0-3763 GCA_038252055.1 Candidatus Limnocylindrales bacterium | reverse complement strand
CTCGGTCGCGGCCAGGAGCGCCTCGCGCTTGCGGGCTCGCTCGGTCGCGAGGAGCGGATTGCGGCACACCACGAGGCGCTCGCCGGGGAACTCCGGGCTCGTGATCTCCGCGAGGTTGCGCTCGTCGAAGAGCCCGAGCTGGAGATCACCCGCCTCGACGAGGGAGCGGATCGCGGGGGCCCGCAGGCAGCTCACCCAGCCGATTCCGCCGATCTCCCGGAGACGCTCGATGCGGGCCGACGTCAGCATCCCCCGGTCGCCGACGAGGACGACGTCGGCAAGGCCGAAGCGGCGCCCGAGCTTCTCGATCTGGACCTCGACGGTCGCGGGGTCCGCGGTGTTGCCGGGGAAGACCTCCACCGCGACCGGGCAGCCCCTCTCATCGGTCAGGAGGCCGAACTCGATCTGGGCCCGGTCGGGCCGGTGATCGCGGGAGTGGCCGTGAGCGGCGAGCGGGCAGTGGCTGCCCTCGACGTACGTGCTCGTCAGGTCGTAGAGGACGAGCGAGCCGTCGGCGAGGTGGCGCCGGGCAAGGGCCCGCTCGATCCGCGCCTGGCGGGCGAGGAGCCAGTCGAGCGCGCCATACAGCTCGTCCTCCGTGGCAGCGGCGACGCCGAGGCTCGAGCCGAGCGTGGATTGGCCGAGCATCGCTGCGGTGGCGAGCTTGGACGCCGGGCTGATGACCCGGGCGACGATGAGGGCGACCGTGAGGTCGCGGGTCCGCGACGGGCGCCGGTCGAGGAGCGCCTCGAGGTCGAGCGAGCGGAGCATGCCCAGGACCGCGGCGACGTGGCCGTGGGGCAGGCTGCGCACGATCGAGAACGCCTCGCTCGCCGGGACCAAGTGCTCGCCCCGCAGCGAGCGCTCGATGACCTCGACGAGCGCCGGCGGGAGCGCGGTCAGGCTGGCGAGCGTCCGGTGCTTGACCTGGGCCCCCACCCGGTACGACTGGCGGAGCAGGACCGAGACGTACTCCTTGCCCTCGTGGACCCGCCTGACTCTGGCCACGTGCATGGCCCCGCTCGACCGTCTCGGCATGCGCATATCATCGCACAACCTCGCCACATGTCAAGTCCCAGTCTGGCTACATCATGAACCACTCAACGGCTATCTTCCAGCCCACCCTGAACACGAAACCGGCGGGACCAGCCCGAAACAGCGCTGGAAGTTCGGCCTAGTCGGGCGGAGACGGGTGGGACCAACCCGCAATCGGGCGTGGTGCAAAGCTCCAGTCCCAGCGCCTCCAGGTTCTCGGCCAGGGGCGTGAACCCGAGGTACCCGCCGAAGCTGCGCAGCGTGACGCCGGCCGGGATCCCCCGCACGAGGACGGCGCCGCCCGAGTCCCCGACCTCCACCCGGACCCGCGCCGCGATCATGCACGGGAAGACGGAGCCGTCCCCGGAGTCGAGCTTCTCGCTCTTCTCGGCGACCGGTCCCCTCCGGTAGACGTCGCGGCCGTTGATCTCGGCCTCGTCGCCGATGGCAATGTCGGCGCAGGCGAGCGGGCGGGTCCCCGCCTGAATGGTCCGGTAACCGGCGGTGCCCAGGTCCACGTCGTTGAGGTGCCCCCAGGGGATGCGGTCCGTTGCCACGACCAGGTAGTTCACGTCCGGCCCCGTGCAGGTGTGTCCCGGATCCGGGCAGGCGGTCGCCTGCGCCGGCGCGCCGAAGACGCCGCGCACGCCCGTGCCGTCGGGGTCCGTCGCCACGGTCCCCGCGCCGGCGCAGTGGCCGGCCGAAGTGAGGACGATCGTGTCCCCCAGGCGCGCATAGAACCCGCCGGAGCAGTAGCCCCAGATGTGCTGCCCCGCGAGCACCGGCGGGTCATACACGGGCGTGGTGCGCCGCGGCTGCGTGATGGCAGACGCGATCCCGAACGCCCCGATCCCGACGACCACGCCGCCGAGGACGACGATGAGCAGGCGGCGCACGCGAACGCGGACCGGGTCACGGGCCGCGCGCGTGCTCGTCATCCCCGCCCCGGCCTCCTACTCGTTGAGGTCCATGCGGCGGAACCGGGCGATCGCGGCGAGGGCCGGTAGCGTGGACCAGGCGACGAGGGCGCCGAACGATACCCAGGCCGGGGCAATCGACGCGAGCGGTGAATCGGGGCTGCCGAGCAAGCGGGAGATCGAGCCGGTGAGGGTCACCGCCGGCAGCCACGGCACAGGGCTCGTCGCCCAGAACGGGGCCCCCGTCAGGGCGAGGTCGATCGCCAGGAAGAGGAGGGTCAGGAGGAAGGCGAACCCGATCGACCGGGCGAGGATCGCCATCAGGAGCGAGAGGGCGACGAAGGGCAGGATCACGAGGAGGTGGATCCCAAGGTCCGGAAAGAGACCCGGGACCGGCGCCGCGTAGTCCTGGAGTGGCCGGCCATCGACCGAGAGGAGAAACGGGAGGATCGCCGCCAGCAGCAGCGCCACCGCGACGACGACGCCCAGGAGGCCGAGGACGACGAGGAGCCGGGCCGCCAGGGTCCGGCCCCGGTCGGCGGTCAGGTGGAGCGTCCGGACGGTGCCCCACTCGAACTCCCCGGCGACCAGGCCGATGACGAGGTACACGGCGAGGAGGACGACGGGCGCCGCGTTCCCAGCGACCTTGACGAGTGAGGCGGGGAAGGCGAACGCCGGGAGCGCGGTCACGAGCTGCTGCTGGAAGGCGGCGAGCATGTCGGCCCGGACCTGGGCCTCCATGACGGGATCGGGCGGGTCGCCGAAGAAGGAGCCGGAGAGGTCCGGCGGCGTGGTCACCGCGTGGAACTCGGACACGAACATGATGGCGAGGACGACCGGGAGGAGGATGGCGAGGACGCGGAGGTCGCGTCGACGGCCGAAGCGCACCCAGTCGGCGAGGAGCAGGTTCCTCACGACGGAGGCCCGTCGGGCATGCCGGTGAGACGCAGGAACACGTCCTCGAGCGAATCACGGCGGCGGATCAGCTCATCGGGATAGCAGCCCGCGCCCGCAAGCAGGCGCAGCACGGTCGAGCCGTCCGGTGCCCCTTCGACCCACAGCGCGCCGTCGGACTCCGGTGCCGGTCCGACGCGAAAGCCCGCCGCCTCGAGCGTCCGGCGGGCCGCCGGGACCTCGCCCGCGACGAGACGCACCTCGATCCGCTCCCCGCCTCCCGCCAGCGAGCCGGGTGTCCCCGCCGCGACGATCCGGCCGCGATCGACGATCGTCACGTGGTCGCAGGTCTTCTCCACCTCGGTCAGGAGGTGGCTCGAGACGAGGATCGTCCGCCCCTCGCCTGCCAGGTCGCGCAGGAGGTCGCGGATCTCGACGATCCCGGCGGGGTCCAGGCCGTTGGCCGGCTCGTCGAGGATGAGAATCGGCGCGTCCGCGAGGAGGGCGAGGGCGATACCGAGGCGCTGGCGCATCCCGGTCGAATAGCCCCTGGCTGCGCGCCGGCTCGCCCCGACCAGGTCCACCATCGCGAGGACCGTCGCGATCCGGGCGTCGGCCCGCGCCCGGCGCCATCCCCAGGCGGTCGTCTCGACGCGCAGGTTCTCGGCCCCGGACAGGTGCGGGTACAGGACCGGGGTCGCGATCATGGCGCCCACGCGCTCACCCGCGACCCACCCGCGGCTCACCGTCTCGCCCGCGATCGTCACCCTGCCGGCGTCGGCGCGGACGAGGCCGACGAGGACCCGGAGCGCGGTCGTCTTGCCTGCCCCGTTCGGCCCGAGCAGCCCGACGACGTGCCCCTCCTCGACCGCCAGGTCGAAGCCGTCGAGCGCGGCCACGCTCCCGTAGCGTTTCCG
>JBBSAS010000211.1:0-3763 GCA_038252055.1 Candidatus Limnocylindrales bacterium | reverse complement strand
CTCGAGTCGCTCGCCTTCGGCCTCGTGGCGATCACGTCCCGGGCGATCGAGGGGAGCACGAGCCGCGGTGAGCTGACCTTCCTCCAGTGGCGGGTCCTCGTCGTCCTCGGCACGACCGAGGACGGCCTTCGGGTCTCCGCCCTCGCCTCGCGGATCGCGGCCTCCCGGCCCTCCACGAGCCGGCTCGTCCGGCGCCTCGAGCGCCGGGGCCTCGTGACGACGGCCGTGGACCCCCTCGATCGGCGGGCGGTGCGGATCAGCCTGTCGACCGGCGGTCGTGCCCTCCGCGAGCTCGTGGTCGGCCGTCGACGTTCCCTCATCGAGGAGACGATCGCGACCGGACGCCCGTCGGCGGATGCGGCGCGCCGGCTCGCCGAGGTCGCCGACGCGTTCGAGCGCTGGACCTGAGCGAGGGCTACGGCGTCGGCGTCCTGGGAACGCTCGTCGGGCGCGGGGTCTTCGGGGCCTTCGTCGGCTTCGGCGTCTTCGTCGGCTCGGGCGTCGCGGTCGGCTTGGGCGTCGCGGTCGGCTTTGCCGTCGGTTCGCCAGTGGACTGCGCGGGCGCCCCGCCGTCGATCCCGGTCGAAATCGTCGTGAACGCGTCGGCCACGGTGCCGCCCATCGCGAGGAGGGCGCCGACGGCGAGCACCGCGATCAGGGCGGTGACCAATGCGTACTCGACGAGTGACTGACCCGCCGCAATCGCGCCGGACGCCGCCCGGCTTCGAGAGCTGGATAGGTGTCGCATGACACATATCATCGCCCCATGGGCCGCGCGCTCACCATGGCCCGAAGGTCACGGGGCCGGCGGGTACGGCGGTTCGCGGTCGGCGCCGGCAGCAGCTCGAGCTGGCAAGGCGGGCCGGGCTGCCACGGCGGGCCGAGCCGACATGGCGGGCCGAGCCGATTCGACGGGAACGGGTACCCTGTCCGCCCGCGGCTCGGTCGCCGGGGGTGACAACGGGGGGCGCATCGCATGGACGGTCGTGGACAACGCAACAAGCAGCTTCGCCCGGCCGTCCCAGGACGAACGGCCCGTGGCGCTCTCGTGCGCTGGCCCGGCATGATGAGCACCACCCGATGACGACGTCCGCGACATCCGCTCCAGGCCGGAGATTCCCGTTCGGGAAGCTCCTTGTCGGCATGCTCGCCGGGTTCGTCCTTGCCCTCTCCTTTGGCGCTGGCGCGCTGCTCGCCTACCAGGGCCAGTACGCGGACCGGATCTATCCCGGCGTGGAGGTGGACGGAATCGACGTCTCCGGGCTGACCCGCGAGGCTGCTGCGGCGCGCCTCCGCGATGGCCTGGCCGGGTACGGCGACGGGACAGTGGTGCTGGTGGTGGACGGCGACACCGTCCGGGTCCCGTACGCGGATCTCGGCCGGCGCGCCGACGTGGACGCGCTCGTCGAGCGCGCCTGGGCGGTGGGGCGCGAGCAGCCCGACACGCTCGGGCGCGCCTCGGAGGGAATTCGCAGCCTCGTGAACGGTACGCGGATCGGGCCGGTCCTCGTCCTCGATCCCGATGCGGTCAACCGCGAGCTGGCCGCCGCCGCGACCGTCGTCGACCAGGCATCGGTGAGCGCCTCGGCGAAGGCCACGACGGCCGGCTTCGTGACGAGCCCGGCGGTTCCGGGCGCGGCGCTCCCCCGGGACGAGATCGCCGCGGCGCTCGCCGAGCGGCTCACGGATCCGGCGGCCCCCGAGACCCTCGAGCTCTCCTTCGCGACCGTTCCCGTGGCCCCGTCGATCGACGACGCGGAGGCCGCCGCAGCCGTCGCGACGGCCGATCGGATGGCGGCCGACCTCGTCCTCGCCCACGGCACGGAGACCTGGACACTTCCCGCCGCCACCGTCCGGGCCTGGATCACCTTCGCCGAGACCGGCGACGGGTACGCGCCGACGATTGCCCCGACGGCGCCCACGAAGGCGCTGAAGAAGCTCGCGAAGGCGATCGACAAGCCCGCGAAGGAGGCGTCGTTCCGGTTCACCAGCAGCGGCGTCCGCGCCGTGGCGAGCGGCAACGGGCGGGCCGTCGACGTGAAGGCGACGGCACCGCTCGTCGCGGCGGCCATCGCCGGCCGGGCCGACGGCTCGGCTTCGGCGTCGCCGGTCGCGCTCGCGATGAACCTCGTGAAGCCGAGGCTCACGACCGACGAGGCGAAGAAGCTCGCCCCGCGGATCCGCAAGGTCTCGTCGTGGACGACCTACTACGAGGTCAGCGAGCGCAACGGCTTCGGCAACAACATCTCGATCCCGGCCCGCGACCTCGACGGGACGGTGGTGGCGCCCGGCGCCGTCTTCGACTTCTGGCAGTCGATCGGGCCGGTGGCCTACGCGCGCGGCTACCGCGACGGCGGGGCGATCATCGACGGCAAGTCCGCGCCCACCGGCGCGCTCGGCGGCGGGATCTGCTCGACCTCGACGACGCTCTTCAACGCCGTCGCCCGGGCCGGCTACAAGATGCTCGCTCGCCACAACCACTACTACTACATCACCCGCTACCCGACAGGCCTCGATGCGACCGTGGCGATCAGCAACGGTGCCGTGACGACGATGTCCTGGAAGAACGACTCCGACTATCCGGTCCTCATCCGCTCGTCGGCGCGGCCGGGCGTCCTCACGTTCTCGATCTACACGGTGGCCGTCAACGACCGCCCTTCGGTCGGCGGCGGGTCTGCGGTCCCGGGCTCGACGAACGTCACCTACCGCGTGGCGAACGGGCGGACCGTCGCCTTCCGGACGTCGCCGAAGCGCAACTACAGCAGGGCCACGAGCAGCGTCCAGCGGACGACGTCGCTCCCCGCGGGCCGGGTGAAGGTCCTCGAGTATCCCGATGACGGCTTCGACGTCACCGTCACCCGGACGGTCAAGGCGAACGGGAAGCTGCTCTCCGAGAACACCTGGAACTCCCACTACGCCCGCGTGAACGGCCTGACCCTGATCGGCGCGCGCTGACCGCGCCCGGTCCGCCGAAGCGCGCCCGGGCCGCCGCAGACCGGGACCGTGACCGAAGCTGAGGCTACGGCGTGACCTGCAGGGTCGGGATTATCGCCTCGGCATCGGCCAGGCACGTGGCGTTGCTCTCCATGCAGGTGAACGTCACGTTGAAGACCACGTCATCGACGATGACGAAGTAGCCGCGCTGCGCCTGGACGACGTTCGAGCCGTCTGCTCCGGCGGTCGTGATGGTGTCCGTCACGAGGAGGGCTTCACCGATCGGGAGGTCCACCCGTCGAGAATCGGTGACGGAGACGCCGGGGATCTGGGCCACCTGCGGCAGGATCAACGGTTCCGCCCCGTCGAGCGACAGCCCCCCGGCCGGCCCGCGGGTGATGTTCACGTTGCCGATGTAGGCGCCGCCCTCGTACCCGTTGGCCCAGAACGCGAAGCTGCGGAAGGCTCCGTTCGAGAGCAGCCGCGTGACCATCGCGGCGAGCTCCGGGTTCGAGCCGCCGATCACGTCCATCAGGTTCCCGAGTGCGGCTTCCGTCATCTCGATCTCGGTCCAGTTCGCGGGCAGCGTGAGCGAGGCAGAGCCGGCAAGGCCGGTGGGCGTGGCGAGCGGTGACGGCGTCGCGAGCGGCGAGGCCGTCACCAGGGGCGTCGGGCTCGGGGCGGCGGAGGCGGAGGCGGTGACCGTGGGACTCGGGCTCGGCGGGGCCGGCGAGGCGCCGCTACCTCCGCATGCCGCGAGCAACAGCACGACGGCGCCGAGAACGGCCAGTTGCGCGCGCTTCGTCGAGGTCACGGGCGGGCTCCTCCG
>JBBSAS010000210.1:0-3767 GCA_038252055.1 Candidatus Limnocylindrales bacterium | reverse complement strand
GCGTCGGGGCCGCGCAGCTCGTACTTGAAGAGGGGGCTGACGTCGATGAGGGCTGCCGCCTCGCGGATCGCGTTGTACTCGATGACGTGGCTGTCGTGGTACTCGCTCGCGGCGAAGTAGCCGGACCACTCGCGCCACTGCATCCGGGCGTTGAGGGCTGCGGTCCGGGGATGGAAGGCGGTCCCGACCGTCACGTCGCACGCTCCTCTGCGGGGACCGGCACGGACCGGGCGGTCCGCGGTTCGATCACGCGATGTGTGCGTCATTGTGCATGGTTCCCCGGGACGCGCTGGGCGGGCAGCTGGGCCTCCGGATCAGGCACCAGAGCGCCTTTCCAGGCGCACCAGGCAGAGGTCCGGCTCGGCGTGGGGCTCGAGATTGGCGGCGCCGAACGGAGCTCCGAGCTCGTGCAGGGCGCCACGGATCAGGCCGAGGTGGACCCCACAGACGACCTCGCGGTGATCGTGGGCCAGCGTCCCGAAGGGACAGTGGCGCAGGAGGATTGGATCATCCTCGTCCGCCGGCGCTTCGGGAGCGAACCCCGCCTCGCCGAGAATCTCGACGAGGCCGTCCCTCCAGCTCGAACCGGGCGCACGATCCGCCGCCTCGAGCGCCATCCTCCGGCCCCACCGCTCACCTGCCGCCTGGGCACCGAGATCGCCGTCGGGCCGACGGGCGAGCTGGCCCGCCAGGACGCCAGCCAGCGCCCGGTACGGCGCCGGATCCTCGTCATCCGGCGCCGGCAGCGCGACGTAGCGGTACGCGGGCCGTCCCCTGCCGCGTGGGTCCCCGGGCTCGCGCTCGACGAGCCGCGCCTCGACGAGCTGGTCGAGATGCTGGCGAACGGTGTTCGGCCCGAGGCCCACGGCTTCTGCGAGTTCCTGAACGCGTAGCGGCCGGGCGGCCCGACGCATGACCGCGAGGAGGCGTGATCGACTGGCGCCAGCCGGAGCTCGATGGGCCAATGGAGTTTGCATCCTCCGTATTTTGCACTATACTGATCGTGCAAATCAAGGCAGCGCCAACAGGAGGGGGGTCGGATGCCGCCGCTGAAGCCGCGAGAGGGTTCCCATCGCCGGGCGAGTCCGCGTCGAGCGTTCGTGGCTGGCGTCGTCGACTCCGGGGATGCGGCAGTCGAAGCTGATTTGGGGCCCACCCTGGACTGGCAGGCAGCAGCGGACTGGTCGTGGCCGATGGCCGTTGTGAACGGGCGGCCCGACGGGGTCCTCGGGCGGCCCGACGGGGTCCTGGAGCCGCGCGCGCCGGCCACCCGGGAGCACGAGGTCGGTCGGCCAGAGGGCCTCCGCGGCGCCGCCTGTCGCTGCGACTTCATCGCGGAGTTGATCATCGAACTCATCTGACGCGGGCAGCGTCGCGGTGACGCACCAGCCCCGGCAGCGACACTGCGAGGGGCAATCGAGGCAGCAGGAGGCACAACAATGGAGCAGCAGGAACGGTTGCGACCGGCGCCAGTCGAGCGGTTTGCCGGCACCGAACACGTCCACGACCTTGCCGAGATTGCGGCACGTCTGCGAGTCGAACCGCATCCGGCAACGGATGGCCATCGGCAGATGACGATCGCCCACTATGGCTCCGTGGCGCTCGTGCTGTTCGATTTCGAGGCGGGCGGTCGGCTCGTGGACCATGTCGCCGATGGGCTCGTCACGATCCACGTGCTGGCCGGTCACGTCCGGGTGAGGACCCCCGATGGCGACCACGAGCTCGATGCCGGCACCCTGCTCGTCCTGTCGCCCGGGGTGGCCCATGATCTCCAGGCGAACGTGCCGAGCCAGGTCCTGCTCATGGTGCACCTCGAGCCGACCTCATAGCCCAACCGGGCACAGGACCGGGGGACGACTTCGATGACGGCAACCAACGCCATGGCTGCTGACGTCCGGCTGCGCCGGGCCTACGACGATCCCGTCCCCGCCGCCCGGACGACGGCGGCCGACCGGACGTAACCGCAGGGCCGGGCACCCTGGCCACCAACCTCGCCCTCGAGCGCGCCCCGTGCGGCTCCCATTCCCACATTCCCGACCGGACCGTCAGCTGAACGCCGGCGCTTCGCCGCCGTGCTCCGACGCAGCCTCGCGGGTGATCAGCACGGATGCCGCGCTGCCCGACAGCACGTTGCGGGCGACACTCCCCAGCAGGAGCCGCGTGAGTCCCGAGCGGCCACGTGAACCGATGACGATCAGGTCAGCCTGGATCTCCTCCGCGGCGCCGATGATCTCGGCGGCGGCGTCGCCGGCTCGCATCTCGCCCTCGGCCCGATGCCCTGCGGCACGAAGCCGGGTCGCCGCTGCTTCGGCGATGAGGCGATGGCCCTCCTTCGCGCTGGCGAGTTCTGCGATGTACGCGTCGATGACCTGGCCGTGCATCGACGGCGCGATGGCGCTGGTCCAGGGAGCTGCGACCTTCCACGGCGGAGTGACATCGGCGACGCTCATGACCCGGACCGTCGACCCCACGAAGATCGGCCACCTGGCGACGATCGCTTCGGCGGCCCGGGACGCGGCCGAGTCGTCCGTCGCGAGCACGATCCGGCGCATGGTCGCGTCCCGGGCGACCAGGACTGGGCAGGCCGCGTGGTCGGCGACTTCGGTCGCGACCGAGCCCAGCAGCAGCGAGGTGATCTGTCCATGGCCTCGAGACCCAACGATCACGAGGTCGGCCCCGAATTCTCGTGCCCGATCCAGGATCGCGCTCGCGGGCCGGCCGTGGAGCACGGTGCCGTCGACTGAGACGCCGGGACCCCCGAGCTCCGCGACAGCGCCCCTGATCGCCTCGTCGAGGAACTCGGTCATGGCGGCTTCGAGCGCGGGTGCAGGGTCGTCGGCGCGGGGCAACGGGCCCGCGATCGGCATCAGGATCGGCTCGAGCACACCAGCCACCTGGATCGCCGAACCGCGCGGCCAGGCGATGGATGCCGCAAGTGCGACGGCGTTCGCGGCGCCGGGTGAGCCGTCATACGCCAGCAGGGTGCGCATCTCAGGTCATCCTCCCGGGGTGCGGACGAACTGGCCGTCGAGGCACGATGTCCCCTCCATGATGCGGGCGGACCGGTCCGCCCGGAGCATAGATGGACCGCTGACGCGGCGCCCCGTCAGTCGGGTGCGTCCGCCTCGTAGGCGAGGACGGGCACACCCATCCGCACGAAGTCGTCCGGATTGCGGGTCACGACGGTTGCGCCGAGCGACCATGCGACGCCGGCGATCAGGGCGTCGCCGAGGGTCCGCGGGCTCGTCCGGCCGCCCCTTCGCCGCGCCTCGCCTGCCCATCGGGCCGCATCCGGGTGGGTGGACACGTACTCGAGGGCCGCGAGCATGGACGCGATCGCGGCGAGCTCCTCGTCGCTCCCCCGTGAACAGGCCTCGGCCACGACAGCGTCGCAGGTGAACAGGTCAGCGGTCTCCTCGAACAGACGCCGGACCAGCGATACGGCGGCCGGGCGATCCGCGGCGTGGTCGATCAGCACGGTCGTGTCCAGGACGTACGACATCGGCATTCCTCGTGTCAGTCGCGATCTCGAGATTCGGCCGATCCCACGAGCGGCGGATTTCACGCAGGATCTCCAGGGTTTCCTCGGGCGTCTTTCCCCACGTCTCGGAGCCCTTGAGGGCACCCCGATTCTCCTCCCAGACCCTCTTCATCCGGTCCCGTTTCGCCTGCTTCAGCAGGACCTCGGCGATGTAGCTGCTGCGACCGCGCGGCCCGGCGACCTCGTCGATGATCGCGAGGGTTTCCGCGGGGAGGGTGATGTTCGT
>JBBSAS010000209.1:0-3784 GCA_038252055.1 Candidatus Limnocylindrales bacterium | reverse complement strand
GCGGACGCGTGATGAGCGTCTACACGACGATCTTCGCCGGGTCCACGCCGTTCGGCGCTCTCATCGCGGGGGCGCTGGCCTCGACGCTCGGGCCGGGCGCGGCGCTCGGCATCGGGGGGGCCGGGTCGGCGATCGTCGGTGCGGTCGCGATCCTGTGGCTGCGCGGCCACCGCGCCGTAGCCACGCTCGAGGCTGTCCCGATCGTCGTCGTCCCGGTCCGGATGGGCCCGCGCGGCGTCCCGCCGCAGCCGCCGACGGGGTAGGGGCCGGGGTCCGGCGGCTCGCGTCCTCGTCCGCCCCGATGTGTTGGCGCCCATGTCCGCCTCGACGCGGTCGCGCCGTGCTGTGGGTGTGGCACCATGGTGTCGGCGTCACATCCGACACGCCCGGGCCGCCGTGACCGGCGCCGGATGGTGCGCGGTGCGCCGGCCGCGCCGCGGATCGGCCGGCCGTTCCCGGCTGCGGCCGGTCGCTTGATGGGAGGAGACCATGCCCGACGCCCCCAGCCCCTCGCGCCACGATCCCCCTGCCGACCTGGCCGCCTGCATCGACCACACGCTCCTCCGGCCGGACGCGACGGCCGCCGAGATCGACCAGCTCTGCGTCGAGGCCGCCGAGCATCACTTCGCCGCCGTCTGCGTGAACCCGACGTGGGTGGCCCGGGCCGCCGAGGCGCTGCGCGGCACGGGCGTCGCCGTCGCGTCGGTGGTCGGGTTCCCGTTCGGCGCCGGCACGAGCGAGGTGAAGGCGGCCGAGGCGAGCCGGGCGATCCACGACGGCGCCAACGAGATCGACATGGTGATCAACATCGGGGCGCTCAGGAGCGGGATGACCGACCTCGTGCGCGACGACATCGCCGCCGTCTCCGAGGCGTGCCACGCGGCGGGAGCAGTGAACAAGGTGATCATCGAGACGGCACTCCTGAGCGACGACGAGAAGGTGACCGCCTGCCGGCTGGCCGCGGCCGCGGGCGCCGACACGGTGAAGACCTCGACGGGTTACGCCTCGGGCGGCGCCACCGCGGGAGACGTCGCGCTCATGCGGGCAACCGTCGGTCCCGGGATGGGCGTGAAGGCTGCCGGCGGGATCCGGACCGCCGCCGACGTCCGGGCCATGCTCGACGCCGGCGCGACCCGGATCGGGACGTCCGCCGGGGTCAGGATCGTCGCGGAGCAGAACGGAGACGCGCATGGCGGTTGATCCGGGCGAGGCGCGGGCGATCCTCGATCGCTGGCAGCCGCTCCTTCGACTCGCCGACTGGGACGTGGAGCTGCGGATCGTGACCGGCGCCTGGCGCAAGTCGGGCGACGTGAAGGTGGACCTCGACGATCGCAAGGCGGTCCTGCTCCTCAATGCCGACCCCCGCTCCGAGAACCTCGAGGAGACGATCGTCCACGAGCTCGTCCACCTCCGCCTCTACGCGCTGGACCAGATGCTCGTCCAGCTCCTCGACGCGGTCTTCGGGACCGACGAGAACGAGCCCCGGCGGGCGTTTGCCGAGACGACGTTCATGGGCCAGCTCGAGGCGACGACCGAGGACCTGGCGAAGGCGCTCCTCGCCGCCAGCGGGAGCCGGACTCCGCTCTCGTTCGGGCGCCTGCGCGAGGAGGTCGAGCGCGAGATCGGCCCGCAGCTCGGGGATCGACTCACGCCGGGGCGCTAGCCGGCCCGGGTGCCCGGCGACCCCGTCGCCCGTGTCGGCCATCCGCGACGAACCTGGTCAAATGCGCGCCAGGGCGACCGTACGCGAGGTCGGACCGACGAACCGGCGTCGTCCACCCACCCGGAAGGCGGTGGGGCAGCGGGGCGCTCAGCTCGCGGGCGCGGCGAGCCTCCGCGAGGCCTTCGTGAAGAGGCCGCCCATGACCCGGGCCGTCGTCGGGAAGCCGTGGATCGTGTCGGCCAGCACGGAGAGCGGGGTCCGGGCCCGGATCGCGAGGACCGCCTCGTGGATCGTCTCCGACGCGGCCGGCCCGGCGATGAAGGCGCCGAGGAGCGTGCGCGACGGTCGATCCACGACGATCGTCACGTGGCCGCCGGCCTCGGCGACATATCCTTTTGCGGTCTCCCCGAGGTCGGCAACCTCCTCGAAGGCATCGTGGCCCGCGGCCAGGGCCTCCTCGAGCGAGATCCCCACCCCGGCGACCTCGGGATCCGTGAAGACAGCGCGCGGGATCGCCCGGTAGTCGGGGCGGACGGGGTCGCCGAGGGCGATCCGGACGGCCATCTCGCCCTGGTAGTGGGCGACATGGGTCTGCATGAGCGGACCCGCCGGGTCCCCCGCGGCGAAGACCCCGTCGGCGATCCGCAGGTCCGGACCGACCTCGAGCCCCCCGCTCGTCGTGTCCACCCCGACCGTCTCGAGCCCCAGCCCGGCGAGCGGAAACGTGCGCCCGACCGCGAGCATGACCCGCTCCCCCTCGACCGACGATCCGTCCGACAGCTCCACCACGTGGGCGCCGGACGCGCCGGCGTGCGCCCGGATGCGGTTCGCCCGGACCTCCGTCCGCACGTCCACGCCGTCCCGGCGGAGCGTGGCTTCGAGGGCGGCCGAGTTCCGGGGGTGGTCGCGGTGATGGACGCGGTCCTTCGAGGCGAGGAGCGTGACCGCCACACCGTAGCGGGCGAAGACCTGGGACATCTCGACGCCGGTCGGGCCTGCCCCGATGATGACGAGGCTGGCAGGAAGCTCGCGGGCGAGCGTCGCCTCACGGTTCGTCCACGGCTCGACCGCGTCGAGGCCCTCGATCGGCGGGACCTTCGGATCGGAGCCGACGGCGAGGATGACGCTGCCGGCGCGCAGGACGTGCTCGGCCCCGTCCTCGCCGGTCACGATCACCCGTCCGGGTCCGTCGAGGCGACCAGTGCCGCGCAGGAGGACGGCGCCCGCTTCCTCGAGGTCGCGAGCGTGTGTCTCGTCGCTCGGGCGGTCGGCATCAGGATCGCGGACGATCATCTCGTCGCGCCGAGCGGACGCACGGGACCAGGGGTAGTCGCCGCCGCAGGCATGGACCGTGGCGGAGTGGAGGAGGCTCTTCGACGGCACGCAGGCCCAGAAGGGACACGATCCGCCGACGAGGTCGCGTTCAACGATCGCGACCGAGGCTCCCCGCTCCCGGGCGAGGTTCGCCGCGGCCTCGCCGGCGGAGCCAGCTCCAACGATCACGATGTCGAAGCCGTCCCCGGGCATGGCTTACAGGTCCTGCCCCGGGTCGTGCTCCGTCGAGGGCGTCTCGCCCCGGTCCGCCGCGCCCTCCGTCGGGACCTCGTCCGCGGGCGGCGTGCGTGGCTCTGCGGCTGCCGCGTCGGGCGCGGTCCTCGAGGCGTCGGTCGACTGGGCGTCGACATCGAGGAGGTAGCCGATTCCCTGGAAGGTCCTGATCCGCCCGGGCTCACCAGGCTTGGCACCGAGCTTCCGGCGGACGCGGCTCACCCAGACCCGGAGGTACTGGAGGTCGTCGCGGTACTCCGGCCCCCAGACCTTCGTGAGGAGCTCGGTGTGGAGGACCACCTTCCCGGCATTGGCGGCCAGGTGCTGGAGGAGCAGCCACTCGGTCCGGGAGAGCTGGACCAGCTCTCCATCGCGCAACACCATCCGGCGCTCAAGGTCGATCTCGATGTCATCGAACCGGACGATGCCGCCCCCGGTCGCCGCCCCCGTGCTGCGTCGGAGGACGGCGCGGACCCGCGCCGCCAGCTCATCGGGGTGGAAGGGCTTCGCGATGTAGTCATCGGCCCCGAGATCGAGGCCCTTCGCCTTGTCGGCGGTCGACCCCTTCGCGGT
>JBBSAS010000208.1:0-3789 GCA_038252055.1 Candidatus Limnocylindrales bacterium | reverse complement strand
GTTCCCGGGCGTGGACCAGCTCCCGACGAACGAGCTGAACCCCGATGGCACGCTCCCGGATTCCGAGCAGCCCTATGCCACGACGCCGCCCACGCGGCCGACGGCGAAGCCGTAGCGAGCCCGACGATGAAGGGCCTCGTCCTCGCTGGCGGCACGGCCACCCGGCTTTTCCCCCTCACGGTCGTGACGAACAAGCACCTCCTGCCGATCTACGACCGCCCGATGATCTACTACCCCCTCGAGACGCTCGCCGGGATGGGGATCCGCGAGGTCCTCGTGATCGTCGGCGGCAAGAGCGTCGGCGACGTCGTCGAGCTCCTCGGCGACGGCGAGCAGTTCGGCCTCAGCCTCACCTACCGCTACCAGCGCGGCGCCCTGGGGATCGCCCACGCGATCGGCCTCGCCCGTGACTTCGTCGGCGAGGAGTCGTTCTGCTGCGTGCTCGGCGACAACGTCCTCGATGGTCCCTCGCTCGCTCCGCTGGCCCGCACGTTCGAGGCCGGGCGGTGGGGCGCCGGCACGCTCCTCTACCGCGTCCCCGACCCGGAGCGGTTCGGGGTCGCCGAGCTCGACGCCTCCGGCGCGGTGATCGGGTTCGAGGAGAAGCCCGCATCACCGAAGAACGACCTCATCCCGATCGGCGTCTACTTCCTGCGCCCCGACGCCTTCGCCGTGATCGACGCGCTGCGGCCCTCGCAGCGGGGAGAGCTCGAGATCACCGACCTGCTCAACCACTACATCCCGAACGGAGGCCTCTTCGCCCCGCGCTACGAGGGACGCTGGACCGACGCGGGAACGGTTGCCTCGCTCCTCCGGGCCGCCCAGATCGCCGCCGACGCGGACGCTGCGGGGACGCTCCCGCCGCCGCGGTCAGCGACGTGACCGCTCCCGGTCCGGGTGCGCACCTCCTCGTGGCTGGCGGGGCCGGCTTCATCGGGAGCTGCTTCGTGCGAGACGTGCTCGCCCGCGGCGACGGCACCCGGGTCACGGTCCTCGACAAGCTGACGTACGCCGGCAACCGGGCCAACCTGGCCCCCGTCGAGGACGATCCCGCGACCGCGGCACGACTCGCCTTCGTCCGCGGCGACATCGCCGATCCGGGCGTCGTCGGGCCGCTCGTCGCCGGGGCCGATGCGGTGGTGAACTTCGCCGCCGAGAGCCACGTCGACCGCTCGATCCTCGAACCGGCGGCCTTCCTGCGGACCGGCGTGGATGGCGTCCACGTCCTCCTCGAAGCGGTCCGTACCGAGAGCGAGCGGGCGAGGGCGGGCCGGCGGGCGTCCGCCCCGCGGCTCGTCCAGGTCTCGACCGACGAGGTCTACGGCCCGGTGGCGGCGGGCCGGGCCGTGGAGACCGATCCGCTCTCGCCCCGGTCCCCGTACGCGGCGGCCAAGGCAGCCGGCGAGCTCCTCGTCGGGGCATACCACGCCACCTACGGGATCGACGCGGTCCTGACCCGCGGGGCGAACACGTACGGGCCCTTCCAGCACCCCGAGAAGCTCGTCCCCCTCGCGATCACGAACGCCCTCGACGACGAGCCGATCCCGCTCTACGGCGACGGCGAACAGCGCCGGGCGTGGCTCGCGGTCGCCGATCACGCGGCGGCCGTCGCCTGCGTGCTGGCCCGCGGCGTCGCCGGCGAGACGTACAACGTGCCCGGGTCGGCGGAGCAGACGAACCGCGACCTCCTGGCCCGCATCCTCGCCCTCCTCGGGCGGCCCTGGTCGCTCGTCCGCTCCGTGGCCGATCGGCCGGGTCACGATCCGCGCTACGCGGTGGACGGGTCGAAGCTCCGTGCGCTCGGGTGGGAGAGCCACGTCCTGCTCGACGACGGCCTGGCGGCCACCGTGGACTGGTACCGGGAGCACGAGCCGTGGTGGCGGGCCGCGCGCGGGCCCGGCTGGGATGCGTACTACGAGCGCCAGTACGGGGCGCGTCTCCGGGATTCGGTGCCGGCGGGCGACGAGCCAGCGGGGCGACGAGTCAGTGGGCCACGCGCCGGACGCCACCCCGCCGGCGGGCGACGCATCGGCGGGGCCATGATGCGGGTCGCGATCACCGGGGCCGGGGGTCGCCTGGGCCGGGCGCTCACCTCGGCGCTCGCGGAGTTGCCGCTGGTCGGCCCCGCGGGCCTGCTCGCCTGGAGCCGCCCGGACTATGACCTCGACGACCCCGCCGCCGCCGGCCGGCTCGTCGGGCGCGACGCGCCCGACGTCGTCGTGCATGCCGCCGGCTGGACCGACGTGGACGGCTGTGCTCGCGACCCCGGGCGCGCGATGCGCCGCAACGCGACCGCGGTGGCCGAGCTCGCCGAGGCATGCGTAGCCGGCGGCGCCCACCTCGTCCTCGTCTCCACGAACGAGGTCTTCGACGGTCTCCGCGCCGACGGCCACGGCTACCGGGCCGAGGACCGCCCATCCCCGCGGAACGCGTATGGCGCGAGCAAGCTCGCCGGCGAGACCGCCGCCCAGGCAGCGTTCCTCCGGGCCGCCGGCCCGCGGCTCGTCATCGTGCGGACCGCCTGGCTTTTCGGGCCACCCGGCAACGACTTCCCGGCGAAGATCCTCGCCGCGGCCGAGCGGGCGCGTGCCGCCGGGTCCGCGCTCCGGGTCGTCGCGGACGAGATCGGCTCCCCGACGTACGCCCCCGACCTCGCCGCGGCGATCGGCTCGCTCGTGGCGGCCGGCGCGCCGGAGGGTATCGTCCACGTGGTCAACATGGGGGCCGTCTCCCGCGCCGGGTGGGCGCGCGCCGTGCTCGCCGCCGCGGGCGTCTCCGTCCCGCTCGAGGAGGTTTCCGTGCACGCCTGGACCCGCCCCTCGCTCGTGCCGCCATGGGCGGTGCTCGCGCCGACGCCCCTCCCGTCCGGCGGGCTGTTGCGCTCCTGGGAGGCCGCCTTCGCCGACTACGTTCCGCTCCTCGTTGGCGGCCGGCGCGCCGGTGGCGCCCGATGACCGGCCCACGGACCCCGGTGCCCGGTGGAGCGTCACCAATCCCAGGCGTGGCGTGGGGCTCGGTCACCCGGCACGCCGACACGCGGGGGAGCTTCCGCGAGCTCTGGCGGGCGAGCGCCGTGGGACCGCTCGACGCGGCCACGGCCGGGAGGCCGGATGCGGCGTTCGTCCAGGCGAACCTCTCGACGTCGTCGCAGGGGGTCCTCCGCGGCCTCCACTTCCACCGCCGCCAGCTCGACCACTGGATCGTCGTGGACGGCCGGGCGTTCGTCGCCCTCGTCGACGTCCGGCCACTCGTGGTCGGGACGTCCGACCGGCCGATCGTCGACGTGCGCGAGGCGGGGCCCGACACGACGGTGACGATCCCCGCCGGCGTCGCCCACGGCTTCCTCGCGCTGGAGCCGCTCGCGCTCGTCTATCTCGTGACGAACGAGTTCGATGGCACGGACGAGCTCGGGTTCGCCTGGGACGACCCGGCCGCCGCGGTCCCCTGGCCGCCCGTGCCGGGCACGGAGGATGAGGGGCCGATCCTCTCGGACCGCGACCGGTCCAGCCCCACCCTCGCGGAGCTCGTGGAGCGACTTCGCGTCGTGTGACACCGGGCGTGCCGCGGCGCACCGAGATCGCCGGTGCCCGAGCGCACCGGCGATCCGTTGGGCGACCGCAGCGGACCGCACCGGCCTGCTCCGTACCTCGCGGGAATCCCCCGTCGATAGCCCATCGGGGCCAGTCCGGCGCCGCCGAACGCGCGATTGAGCCGCCCGGCGCCGGCCGCCACGGTTGGGGTCGCCCTCATCCGAGCCCCGTTGCGGAGGCAATCCATCGTGCGTCGCCT
>JBBSAS010000207.1:0-3806 GCA_038252055.1 Candidatus Limnocylindrales bacterium | reverse complement strand
GCCAGCCCGGCCACCACCGTCCAGGCGTCGGTCGTCGGCCGCCCGCCCTCGCCCGGGAAGCTGTCGTAGTGGTCCGAGCGCAGGAACGTCTCGAAGCCGGCGGCCTCGGCGCGGCGGGCGACCGCGAGCTGGTCCTCGTACGTGCAGCCCTGCTGGGGCTCGATCATCAACGCGTAGCGCATCCGGCACCTCCGGTCCCCTGGGCGGACGGCTCGCTCGTCGCCGGTCGGGCCCATCGCCCGTCCGGTCGAGCCCATCGCCCGTTCGGGCGGGCCATCGACCATCGCGGCCAACGACCCTTCAGGTTGACGAACTGGTTTCGCCCGTCTACATTGTTCATGTGAGCGTAACAGAGTCCCCCGATCCATCGCGGGCCGAGCTCGTCCGGGCGATCACCCGGGGTGTCGCGACGGTTTCCGCGCGGCATCGCTGCTCGGTCGCGCGCAGCTTCCACCATAGCGGCATCAGTCTGGGGCATATGCAGATCCTCTGGATTCTCCAGGAGCACGGCCCGCTCCCGGTGAGCCGCCTCGCCGAGTGGCTCGGGATCGGCGTCCCCAACGCGACCGGCCTCCTCGACCGGATGGAGCAGCGTGGCCTCATCGCGCGGGCCCGCGACACCGACGATCGCCGCGTCGTCCTCGTGCGCGCTACCGAAGTCGGCCGGGACACCGTAGCCCGGCTCGACGGGTGGCGCGACGGGATGGTGGAGCAGGTGCTCGCACCCCTCGCCAACGACCAGCTCGCCCTCCTCGCGGCGCATCTCGACGAGGTCGCCGCCGGCATCCCCGACACCCCCGACGCCGGATCCGCAACGGACGCCGACGGCACCCCCGAAGATGGAGTCACGCGGCCGTGATGGAAGGCAGTCCCGTCGTCGAGGCGCCCGCCGGGCGCGGCGGCGCACCCCACCCCGCGATCGAGCTCGACCGGCGGGCCCGGTTCGAGGTCCTTGGCGCGATCCTCCTCGCCCTCCTGCTCGGCTCGCTCGACCAGACGATCGTCGGAACGGCCCTCCCCCGGATCGTCACCGACCTCCAGGGGAACGACCTCTACACGTGGGTCGTGACGATCTACCTCCTCACCTCGACGATCAGCGTCCCCTTCTACGGGAAGCTCTCCGACTACTACGGGCGCAAGCCCCTTCTCCTCTTCGGCATCTCGATCTTCCTCGTCGGCTCCGTTCTCTCCGGGCTGAGCCAGGAGATGTGGCAACTGATCCTCTTCCGGGGGATCCAGGGGATCGGCGCCGGGTCGCTCTTCCCGATCGCCCTCGCGGTGATCGGCGACCTCTTCACCCCGGCCGAACGGGGGAAGTATCAGGGCCTCTTCGGCGCGGTCTTCGGGCTCTCGGCTCTCATCGGGCCGGCCCTCGGCGGCCTCATCACGGACAACATCAGCTGGCACTGGATCTTCTTCGTCAACCTCCCGATCGGGCTCGTCTCGCTCGTCGTCGTCGCCCGGGTGCTGCCCGCGCTGCGGCGGCCCCATGGAGCGCTGAACCTCGACTGGGTGGGGGGGCTCGCCTTCATCGTCGGGATGATTCCGCTGCTGATCGGGCTCACGAACGCCCAGTCGGCGGGCTGGGGCGACCCGCAGGTCGGCGGCCTCATCGCGGTCGGCCTCGCCTTCCTCGCCCTCTTCCTCGTCATCGAATCCCGGGTCCGCGAGCCGATCGTGCCGCTGGGGCTCTGGCGGGACCGGACCTACGCGGGCTCGCTGGTGGCCACCTTCTTCGCGTCGTTCGGTTTCTTCGCCGCGATCATCTTCCTGCCGCGCTACTACCAGGTGGTTCTCGGCGAGAGCGCGACGGCGAGCGGCTACGCCCTCATGCCGCTCCTCATCGGCGTGATCGTCTCGAGCATTGCGGCCGGCCAGATCGTGGCGAGGACCGGGAAGTACAAGCTCCTCCTCCTCGGATCGCTCGCGCTCCTCGGGATCGGCTCGTTCCTCTTCACGAACCTCGCCGCGGCCACCGACACGCCGACGATCTGGCTCTGGCAGGTGGTCCTCGGGATCGGCGTCGGGCCGACGCTCGCGGTCTTCACGATCGTCGTCCAGAACGCGGTGCCGTTCTCCCGCCTCGGCGTTGCCACGTCGAACCTCACGTTCTTCCGTCAGATCGGCGGCACCGTGGGCCTCTCGATCGCGGGCTCGCTGTTCGGGACCCGGCTCGCCGAACTCATCCCGGAGCGCCTGGTCGCCAACGGGATCCCGCAGCAGTACGTCGCCCAGTTCAGCGGCGGCGGGTTCGACACGAACAACCTCCTCGGAGCGGGCACGGATCTCGGGGCATCGATCCTGGCCAACGTCCCGCCGCAGGCGAAACCGATCGTCGAGCCGCTCATCCCCCAGATCGTCACCGGGATCTACGAGGCGATCTCGTTCGCGATCGGGTCGGTCTTCTTCCTGGGCGTAGCGGCCTCGGCGATCGCCTTCGTGGCGGTGCTCGTGATCCGCGAGCTGCCGCTCCGCTCGTCGCTGGGCCCGGTTCCGGGGCGGCCGGCGGCCGCTGAACGTGCCGCCGGCGAAGGTGCCACGGCCGGCGAGCCGGCGGGCGGAGTGCCGGTTGGCCGAGAGCCGGTTGGTACGGAGGCCGCGTCCGAGGCCGTTCCTTCGGCCTGACCCGGGCCCCACGGCGGGCGATCGGTCCTGCGTCCGATCGGTCCTGCGTCGCCCTGGCCACGGCCGACGGGCGCGAAACGGTCAGGGGGCAGGTCGCGGCGGTGCGCGCCTGCACCGGACCTTCGGTCTGGTTGGCCGGACGTTTGACAGCCTCGGCGAATACCCGGTAAGGTCACCCGGTCTATGAGATTCCGCCCACTCGGGGTGATCGTCGCCGTGACGATCGCCATGGGGGCCCTGGCGTTCCCCAGCGCCGGCCCTGCCCGAGCCGGGTCGACATGTACCGGCTGGACGAGCTATCTGCGTCCGCCGACGTCGATCCGGGTCTACAGAACGAAGACGAGGCGCACCGAGACGGTGCCCTTCCGAACATACGTCGAGCGCGTGATGGCCTCCGAGTGGGGGGCCACGAACCCGCGTGCCGCGCTCGAGATGGGCGCGCTCGCCGTGAAGCAGTACGCCTGGTACTACGCGATCCACTGGCGCGGAGGCCGAGACGCTGCCGGGCGCTGCTACGACGTTCGCGATTCCAGCTCCGACCAGGTCTACAACCCGGCGCGGACCGTCGCGGCGAGCCACCGGGACGCGGTGGCGGCCACGTGGAGCGTCTCCCTGCGCAAGGGCGACCGGTTCTTCCTCACCGGCTACCGGGCCGGGACGGGCTCCTGCACAGCGCACATCGACGGCTCGAAGCTCTACCAGCGCGATGCGACCGACTGCGTCCGACGCTACGGCGACACGGCGGAGAAGCTCGCCCGGCGATTCTTCAGCTCCGTCTCCTGGATCACTCCCGGCATCGGCGATTCGAGCGGCGACCAGCGCGGCGACATGATCGCCGTGGCAATCGACCCGGGGACCGGCGATGCGACCGCCACCGTCTACACGAGCGACCGGACCTATCGCGCCGCGGCCACGGCCGGGAGCCGTCTGGGCGTTGCGGTGTCGACCGTCTCCGAGGACCGGATCCTCGGCCGGGCGGCGGGCGACGTGACCGGCGACGGCCGCCGCGACATCGTCCAGCTCGTGAGCTCGGGCGACGGCTTCGCGCTCCAGGTCCTGGGGGCCACGTCCACCGGGTTCCGGGCAGCCTCGACGTGGTGGCGGCGAACGGATCTCGCGCCGGCCGGCGCCGACGACGTGGAGTATCGGCTCGTCGTGAGCGACTTCACGGGCGACGGGGT
>JBBSAS010000206.1:0-3816 GCA_038252055.1 Candidatus Limnocylindrales bacterium | reverse complement strand
CACCACGATCGGGGAACGCCTCCGCCGGGTCCGCCATCTCCTCGCCGGCGAGGAGATGTTCCTGGCCAACTACGGGGACACCCTCACCGACGCCCCGCTGGACCAGCTCGTCGAGACGTTCGAGGCCAGCGACGCGATCGCGGCGCTCCTCTCGGTTCGCCCGTCCTATTCCTTCCACATGGTCGAGACGGACGACGGCTGCCGCGTGCGTGCCCTCCGCGACGTCGTGGCATCCGACCTGCGCGTCAACGGCGGGGGCTATCTCTTCCGGTCGAGCATCCTGGACCGCCTGGTGCCCGGCCAGGACCTCATCGACGAACCGTTTACGGCCCTAGCGGCCGAGGGAACCCTGGCCGCCTACCGGCATGACGGATTCTGGGTCTCCCTCGACACCCTCAAGGATCTCGAGTTCCTGCAGCGGCTCGAGGCCGGGGGCGCCGCACCGTGGGCCGCCTGGCGCCGGTCCTGACGATTGCGGGGAGATCCCATGAACGAGCGAGCCGAACCCCTGGTCAGCGTCGTCACTCCCGTCTACAACGGGGCGAAGTACCTCCGCCAGTGCATCGAGAGCGTCCTCGCCCAGACGTACACGAACTGGGACTACGTCATCGTCAACAACCGCAGCACCGACGAGACCCTGGCGATCGCGGAGGAGTACGCCGCCAGGGACTCCCGTATCCGAATCCACGACAACGGCGAGCACGTGGGCGTGGACGCCAACCACAACGTCGCGTTCCGGCTGATCTCGCCCGACAGCCGGTACAGCAAGCTCGTCGCCGCCGACGACTGGATCTTCCCCGAGTGCCTGGAGAAGATGGTCCAGCTTGCCGAGGAGCACCCCAGCGTGGCCATCGTGCAGGCCTATCGCCTGCGAGGCACCGAGATCGCCGGCGACGGCGTCCCCTACCCGGCCACGGTCCTGCGTGGTCGCGACGCGTGTCGCCTGTGGCTCCTCCAGGGCCGGCCGTCGATCTTCGGGGCCCCGACGACCCTGCTCTACCGATCAGACATCGTACGCAGCCGCCACGCCTTCTACGACGAGTCGAACATGGCCGGCGACACCGACGTCTGCCTGGAGTTCCTGGGCGACAACGACTACGGCTTCGTGCACCAGGTCCTCAGCTTCCACCGGCTGCGGCGGGAGTCCACGACCGGCGATCGCCAGCGCCTGCGGACCGACCTCCCCTGCCGCCTCCACGAGCTCGCGACGTACGGGCCACGCGACCTCACCCCGGAGGAGCAGGAGCGGGCGGCCCGAGCGGAGCTGCGGACGTACTACCGGAGCCTGGGAAGCCTGGCGTTCCGGAGGCGCGAACCGGCCTTCTGGCGGTACCACCGGGACAGCCTGGCGGCCCTCGGGCACCCGTTGAGCCTCCGCAGGCTCTACCTGTCGACGCTCGGCTACCTCCTGGGTGTCGCCCTCAACCCCGCTCGGACGGCGGAGCGCCTGGCCGAGCGGAGCCGCCGGGAACGGGAGCAGTACGCCTTCGAGTGAGCGGCGGAGCGAACCGCCGGCGACTGGGTCACGGCGACCGTCCAGGCCCCGCGGGGCCCCGGCGTCAGGCGCGGATGACGCGCAGATCCCGCGCCAGCGAGCCCTCGGCCATCCGCTCGCGAATCCGGGCGATCCGCTGGAACCGGGGGCCCTCCACCTCGTCGAGGGTGAGCCCGACCTCCCGGAACGCGGCGGCGAGCTCGGCCGCCCCGCGCCGGGCGTCCCACTCCGCGTCGAAACCCACGACCTCCGCGAAGAGGTCGCCGGTGACCCGGTAGTTCCGGACGTCCGGTGACGCGTCGGCGGCGATCTCCACGGCACAGCCCGCCACCGTCTCGGCCACGATCTGCGCCAGGTCGCGAACCTGGTAGTTCTCCCGCGTCGCGACCACGTTGAAGGATCGCCCGCCCACGTCCTCGGCCGGCGCGTCGAGGGCCAGGAGGAACGCCCGGGCGATGTCCCGGATATGGACGATCGGCCGCCAGGGCGTCCCGTCGCTCTTGATCCGCACGGACCCGGTGGTGTGGGCCCAGGCCACGAGGTTGTTGAGCACCACGTCGCAACGCAGGCGCGGCGACACGCCGTAGGCCGTCGCATTGCGCAGCGAGACGACCGTGTAGGCGGGACCGTCCAGCCCGGCGATGTCCCGCTCCACGCGGACCTTGGATTCGCCGTACGGGGTCACCGGCCGGAGCGGCGAACGCTCGTCCAGGATGGCTCCGCCGGCCGCGCCGTAGTTGCTGCACGACGAGGAGAACAGGAAGCGCCGGACGCCCGCGTCGCGACCCAGGCGGGCGAGGCGGACGCTGGCGAGATGGTTGATGTCGTAGGTGAGGTTCGCGTCGAGGTCGCCGAGCGGATCGTTCGACAGGGCAGCCAGGTGCACGACGGCTTCGATGCCGTCGAGCTGCTCCACCCGCACGTCCCGAAGGTCGCCCTCGATCTCGGCGATTGTCGGGACCCCGGCGGGATCGCCAAACGTGCAGCCGCGATAGAGGTCGGTGTCCAGCCCGACCACCTCGTGCCCGGCGGCCTGGAAGATGGGCACCAGGACCGACCCGATGTACCCGCGGTGACCGGTGACGAGAACGCGCATGCGCTCGAACCCTCCGTTGGGGTGGACGTCAGACGACGAGCTTGCGGCAGACGAACGCCTCCGCCATCCCGTCGGGAGCGCGGCATTCGATGCCACGCAGGCGAAGGATCGCGCGGAACGTCTCCGGCGAGAACCAGTCGCGGCCCCGCTGCGACGAGAATGTGCTGACGATGTGCGCCACCTTGGCAGTCACCTCGTCCTGCGAAAGCGGAACGTACAGGTTCGTCGTGCCCAGGTCGCCATCCCACTTCGGCACCTCGTATTCGAGGATCGTGGCGCGTCGGTAGACCTGCGGCATCAGCTCCGCGACGAGACGATGGTCCTGGTGGGCGTCGTCACGACGGGGGCCCAGGACCAGGTCGGGATCGACCGCGGAGTGGGCTGCCACCGCATCCTTGGCGGCCGTGCCGAGGAAGGGCAGGAAGCCGTCGCGCAGGTCCCCGACGACCACGCTGGAGGCTGCGGCGCCCGCCAGGAGCCGGCCGGCGCTGGCCCGCGCCTCGGCAGCCCGATCGGGATCCGCAGCCGCCAGGACGAGCCACGTCACCGAGGCATCGGGCCGTTCGGCGATCAGCCTCGCGATCGTGCCGGCCGCACCGATCTCGGCGTCGTCGGCATGGGCGCCGGCGACGAGAATCCGCGGGCCGCGATCCCGCGGCAGGCCCAGCCGGTCCGTCAGCGGCCTCACGGCAGTCCTCCGGGGACGGGCACGTCGGCAGCCGCGGCGGCACCCGGCACGCCCTCGGCTGGCTCCTCAGCCTGGAGCCAAGGCGTCCAGGGGGCTCGCCCGCTCGCGGCCAGCGCCTGGAGGTGCTCGAGATCGCGCAGCGTGTCCAGCGGTCCCCAGAACCCCTCGTAGTGCGTGGCGTGGAGCCGCCCCGCCGCGATGAGGCGGGCAAAGGGCGCCTCCACGAGCTCGTCGCCGGGCTCCATCACCTCGAAGACCGCGGGCCTCAGCATGAAATAGCCGCCGTTGATCCAGAGATCGGCCTCGCTGGCGCGCAGGAGACGGGCGACGCGCCCCGCGTCGTCGGCCTGGACCACGTTGAAGGGGTAGGACGATGGGCGCACGGCCAGGAAGGAGGCGATCGCGTCGCTGGCCTCGAACGTCTCGACGAGCTGGTCCAGCGGGGCGTCGGTGAGGGTGTCCCCGTAGTTGGCCAGGAACATCTCCTCGCCGGCGAGGAGATGGCGGACCCGGCGGAGGCGTTCCCCGATCGTGGTG
>JBBSAS010000205.1:0-3820 GCA_038252055.1 Candidatus Limnocylindrales bacterium | reverse complement strand
CTCGGGACTCATCAGCGGCATTCCCGGCCGCGCGCTCGAGGGACATCGTCATGCAGAACACCCGGAGTGGGACGCGGCGTCGCGCCGCAGGTTTCCGCCGCGGCGGCTGGTTCCTGGTTGCCAGCCTCGTGGTCCTTGCCATGTTCCCGTTCGCCGGGACAGCAGCCGCGCACACGCCGAAGGTGGCGCTGACCTGCGAAGGGCTCTCGCTCAACCTGACCGCCTACAACGCCAGCAAGGGCAACGCGAACTCGGTTGCGGTCTCGTTCGACGGATCGCCTGTCGACGGGTCGCCGTTCGCGTTCGCCGGCCAGTTCAGCCAGACGTGGCCGCTGCCGGACGGGACGGTCGCCCACACGGCGAAGGTCGCGATCTCCGCATGGGACGATCCGACCGGGAGCAAGGGCTGGACGAAGACGTACAACCTTGAACTCAAGGCCTGCGTCGAGCCCACGCCGACCCCGACCCCGGAGCCGACGCCCACGCCGACACCGGTCCCCACGCCCACCCCGACCCCGGTCCCCACGCCCACGCCGACCCCGACCCCGGAGCCGACGCCCACGCCGACCCCCGAGGTGACCCCCAGCCCGACGCCGACGCCCGTGGCCCCGGTGATCACCCCGCTCTGCTCGGACGTGCCCGGCGTCTACGAGTGGACGGTCACCCTGCAGGGCGATCGCCCGAGCTACGACTTCGAGGTCTCCGACGGCCTCTGGTGGTACCCGGTCATCCACGGCGTCGCGGGTGACAACCCCGTCCAGACGGACCTGCCCACCCTCTACGCACGCTGGGCCTCGAACCCCGAGATCGTCAGCGGTCCGGTCACCAACGACGAGGGCCGCTGCACCCCCGAGGTGACCCCGACGCCGACCCCGACGCCCGAGGTGACCCCCACCCCGACGCCGACCCCGACGCCCGAGACCCGCCTCATCGTCATGAAGGCGCTCGACCTCGACGGCGACCCGGCCACCGAGGACTGGGACGCCGCGGGAGCCGGCTGGACCTTCGACGTGGCCGCCACCGGCGGCACCGTCGATCCCGGCCAGGGCACCACCGATGACAGCGGCACCGTCACGTTCGCGGTCGAGCCCGGGCCCAACGGGGCCACCCTCGACGTCGCCGAGGTCATGGCGGCCGGCTACACGTTCCTCGACGCGGCCTGTGCCCCCGTGGACGTCCCGGTCGAGACCCGGGTCCAGGCCCTCGCCGACGAGGTCACCGGCTCCCGGGGCACGGTCGGTGCCGGCTCGGTGACCGGCGTCCCGATCGCGACCGGCGAGACGGTCGTCTGCCTCTTCGTCAACACGAGCGGCGGCGTCGAAGCCGCCACCGCCACCCCACGGGTCACCCCGCCCCCGACCGACACCCTGCCGATCTCCGGCACCCCCGGCGGTGACGCCTGGCGGATCGCCCTCCTCGGGCTCGCCGGCCTCCTCGCCGCGGTCCTCCTTCTCACCCCGGCCACCCCCGCAGCGGTCCGCCGCCGCCGGTAAGGCTCCACCCACCCACCCCTCGGAGCCAGCACGGCGCCGGGGCCCGGTTCCACACCGGGTCCCGGCGCTCTCTCGTTCCCCGGGGCGGGCCGCCGAAGCGGGACGGGACGAATCTGGTGCGCCCCGGTTCAGATCGCCCAGCGCTCTCCGTCCGCGACGAGGTCCACTGGCCCCGCGAACGACGTGCGCACGGCCGCGGTCGCCGCCGCTGGGTCATGGCCTGGCTGGAGGTGGGTGAGGAGCACCCGGCCCGGACGCGTCGCAGCCGCCAGCGCGCCGACGGTCGGCCCGTCCAGGTGGAGGGCGCCGACCGGCACCGGGCCGGCCCCGAACGAGACCTCGACGAGGAGCGTGTCGCCGGGGCGCACGAGGGGCGCCAGGTCCTCGGCGCGGCCGCAGTCCCCCGAGAAGACGAGGCCCGGCGCGCAGGGCTCGTCGGCCGGCGAGATGCGGATCGCGTAGCTCTCGTCCGTGTGGGTCACGACCCTCGACTCCAGCGTGAACGGGCCGACCGTTTCGATGCCGGCCTCGCGCGGCTCGACGTCGAGCGACGCGGCGGCAAACCCCGCTTCGCCAAGCAGCCCATCCAGCCGCCCGGCCAGGCCTGCTGGGGCCAGGACGCGCACCCGGCGGGGCGGGTCGAACTCGTAGCGCAGGTAGTGGCGGAGGGGAACGAGGTCCACGAAGTGGTCGGGGTGGAGATGGCTCACGACGACCGCCGCGAGCGTGCTCGGCTCGAGCCGACCGGCCAGCCCGGCGAATCCACCCTGGCCGAGGTCCAGACAGATCCGTGCCCCGCGGTGGGCGACGACGTAGGTGCTCGAGGCGGTGCCGGGCTGGTCCGGGTAGGCGGCCCCGGCGCCGACGACGAGAAGCTCCATGGGAGGGCAGGGTAGCCCGCTCCCCCGTGAGCCGTCAGCCCGCCGGGGAACCGTCAGCCCGCCGAGGGATGGTCAGCCGGCCCGCGGGTTCGGCACTCGCTCGCCGGCGCGCGCGTCGCCGGGACGGCGCCGGATCGCCAGCTCCTCGAACCCCGCCCGGGCCGCGAGGTCGCAGGCATGGGCCAGGCCGTGGGCGAACTGGTCGGCCCGGTGGGCGTCCGACCCGGTCGTCACGAGCTCGCCGCCCAGCTCCCGGAACCGCCGGACCGCCCAGGCGGCCGGGTACGTCTCGCGGGGTGCCTTGCGCAGGCCGGAGGAGTTGATCTCCAGGCCGGTCCCCGATGCGACGAGGGCCCGCAGGACGGGCTCGTAGACCTCCGGCGCCGCGGCGAAGGCCGACGGCGGGACGTGGCCGGCGACGTACCGCTTCACGACGTCGAGGTGTCCGAGGGTGTCGAAGAGGCCGCTCCGCGCCGCCGCGACCACCTCCCCGAAGTAGGGCGCCACGATCTCGCCGAACGACTTGCCCGCCACCCAGGCGGCCACGCGGCGCCCGGTGTACGGCGAGTCGGCCATGACGTGGACGGAGCCGATCGCGAAGTCGTACGGGTAGCGGGCCAGGTAGTCGCGGATCTCCGCCTCCCGGTGCGACTCGTAGGTGATCTCGATCCCCAGGCGCACGGCCAGGCCGCGGTCCGCCCACCGCTCGGCGGCGCCGCGGACCGATCGCTCGCGGGTCGCGAAGTCGGTGAAGGCGAAGGCGGGAGCCCGCGGGTCGAAGTCGAGGTGGTCGGTGATGACGATCTCGGCGATGCCGCGGGCCACCGCCTCGGCACAGTAGACGTCGATGGGGACGTCGCTGTCGGGCGAGAGGTCGGTGTGGAGGTGGGCATCGATCGGGAGGTCCCGGTCGATCGCGGGCCCGGTCGGCGGCGGGCCGGCCTCGGTGCTCATCACCCGGCGACCAGGCCCAGCTCGCGGCCCACCCGGCCGAAGGCCTCCAGGCAGGCATCGAGCTCGTCGTCGGTGTGGGCCGCCGTGACGATCGTCCGGAGCCGGGCCCCGTCGAGGGCGACCGTGGGGTAAACCACGGACGTCGCCCAGACCCCTTCCTCGAGGAGCCGGTCGGCGAAGCGGATCGCCGCGGAGGCCTCGCCGACCATGACCGGCGTGATCGGCGTCTCCGAGGCACCGGTGTCGAACCCGAGCGAGCGGAGGCCCGCCTTGAAGCGCCGGGTGTTGGCCCAGAGGCGCTCGATCAGTTCCGGCTCCTCCTCGAGGACGCGGATCGCGGCCAGGCAGGCAGCGGCGACCGCCGGCGGGTGGGAGGTCGAGAAGAGGAACGGGCGTCCGCGCTGGGTGAGCAGCTCGCGGAGCACCTGCGGGCCGGCGACGTAGCCGCCGAGCACCCCGATCGCCTTCGAGAGCGTGCCGACCTGGATGGCG
>JBBSAS010000204.1:0-3824 GCA_038252055.1 Candidatus Limnocylindrales bacterium | reverse complement strand
CGGGACGGGTGAGCGAGGAACGCGTCCTCGTGGTCCCGCGGGCGGCGGTGATGGGGCCGGCCGGATGGCGGGGGATCGTGCGCGATGGCGTCGCGGCCTTCCTCGCCGCGATCGAGGCGGAGGGTCGCTTCGAGTCACGGGCGGCGATGGAGCACGACCCGACCTTCAAGCAGGTGATCCCGTACCTGGTCCTCCGGGACGGCCCGCGCTTCTTCCTCATGCGACGGACCCGGGCCGGCGGCGACGCACGGCTCCACGATCGCTTCTCGATCGGGATCGGCGGCCACCTCAATCCCGGCGACGGCGACCTCGCGGGCGGCCTCCGCCGCGAATGGGACGAGGAGCTGGTCGCGGACTTCGCGCCTCGTCCGCAGCTCGTCGGCGTCCTCAACGACGACGCGACGGACGTGGGCCGGGTCCACCTCGGGGTGGTCTACATCGCCGATGCGGCCGGGCGCTCGGTCGCCGTCCGGGAGACGGACAAGCTCGAGGGTGACTTCGCGCCGGCCGCTGCGGTGGCCGCCGTCCACGACCGCCTCGAGACGTGGAGCCAGCTCGTCTTCGATCACCTGGACGGGCGTGCGCCGGCCGTGTCGGCCGTGCCGCCGGCACCAGGACGCGACGGCCCGGTTCTGGTCGGTGGCGGCGGGTCGGCGCCCGACTGACCGCCGGCGACGGCCCGGCCGCGGTCGGTGACGGCGGGTCGGCGCGGGCCCGACCGCCCGACCGGCCGGCCGCCTGACCGCCCACAGCCCGCCGCCGCGCAGGGTCCGGGAACGCCCGCGGTGCGATACTTGCGCCGGAGGTGTCCCGTGCGCCGTGCCGTCGCCCTGCTCCGGATCCTGCCGGTCGTGCCCCTCGTGCTCGGGGTGGTCGGGCTCGCCCTGGGAAGCGCCGCCCCGGCGCGGGCAGAGGACGCGCAGCGCGAAGCCTGGGTGCTCCCCACGACGGGCGTCGTGGACGGGGTGATGGCCGGCTTCCTCCGCGACGGGATCGCGAACGCGACCCGGGACGGGGCCGAGGTCGTCGTCGTCGAGTTGAACACCCCCGGCGGGAGCCTCGACGCAACACAGGAGATCACCGGCGCGTTCCTCGACGCGGCCGTGCCGGTCATCGTCTGGGTCGCCCCGTCCGGCGGCCGCGCGGCGAGCGCCGGGACGTTCATCACCCTCGCCGCGAACCTCGCCTGGATGGCGCCCGGCACGAACATCGGGGCCGCGAGCCCGGTCTCGAGCACCGGCGAGGATATCGGCGGCACGCTCGGCGAGAAGGTGATGAACGACGCGATCGCGAACATCAGCGCGATCGCGGAGGCCCGCGCCCGGCCGGTCGACTGGGCCGTCTCGACCGTGGCCGAGGCGAAGAGCTACCCGGCCAGCGAGGCGGTCGCCGTCGGGGCGGTGGACGGGATCGCGGGGACGATCGGGGAGGTCCTCGCCGCGGCCGATGGACGGACGGTGACCGTGGCCGGCAACCGCGCGGTGACGCTCCGGACGGCGACCGCCGTCCCGGTCGAAAAGCCGATGGGCCCGGTCCAGGGGTTCCTCCACCTGCTCTCCGATCCGAACCTCGCCTTCCTCCTCTTCATCCTCGGGGCCCTCGGCCTCCTCTTCGAGCTCTTCAACCCGAACTTCCTCACCGGCGTGATCGGGGCCGTCGCGATCGTCCTTGCCTTCATCGGCTTCGGGAGCCTCCCCCTCAACGCCGCGGGGCTGATCCTCCTCGGCTTCGGCCTCGTCCTCCTGGTCCTCGAGACGCAGATCACGAGCCACGGCCTCCTCTCGCTCGGCGCGGCGATCTGCGTCGGCTTCGGCGCGGCGATCCTCTACGCCGGACCCGGGTCGCCCACCGCGCCCGACGTCTCGGTGGCCCTCCCGGTGATCGTGGCCGCGGTGGCCACGACCGCGGCCTTCGGCGTCCTCATCACCGTGGTCGCCTACCGGACGAGGAACACCCGGCCGAGCCCGGTCCTCGTCGGATCCCTGCAGGTCGTCGGCGAGCCCGGGACGGTCAGCGTGCCGATCGAGCCGCTCGGGTCGGTCCTCGCGGTGGGCGAAGAGTGGAGCGCCCGCAGCGTGGACGAGCGGCCGCTGCCGCGCGGGACGCGCGTCCGCGTCGTTCGGCAGGATGGGCTTACCCTGTACGTCGAAGCGGACGACCACCCCCCGGCGTCCTGAAAGGAGCGACTCTCGTGCAGCTCGGCGTCACCATCGCCGCCGTGGCGGTCATCCTCGTCATCATCCTGCTCTTCGTCTACCTCTCGGTCCGGGTCGTCCAGCAGTACGAGAAGATGGTGGTCTTCCGGCTCGGGCGGACGAACGAGAGCCTGGTGCGCGGGCCCGGGCTGCGATTCCTCATCCCGGTGATCGACCGGCCGATGAAGGTTGACATCCGCGAGCAGTTCATCGAGGTCCCGAGCCAGACGACGATCACGAAGGACAACGCCCCGATCAACGTCGACTTCCTCATCTACTGGCGCATCAGCGACCCCCTCAAGAGCATCGTCAACGTGGCCTACTTCGCCGGGGCCCTCCAGGGCGTGGCGACGACGACGCTCCGCGCCGTCATCGGCGACATCCTCCTCGACGAGGTCCTCTCCCGGCGCGAGCAGATCAACGAGGTCCTGCGGACGAAGCTCGACGAGGTCACGGAGCGCTGGGGCGGCAAGGTGACGACCGTCGAGATCCGGGAGATCACGCCGCCGCGGGACGTCCAGGACGCGATGAACCGGCAGCTCTCGGCCGAACGGACCCGCCGCGCGGTGATCACCGAGTCCGAGGGGCGGCGCCAGTCGGAGATCAACATCGCCGAGGGCGCAAAGCAGGCCGCGATCCTCAACGCCGAGGGCGAGCGGCAGTCGCAGATCCTCCGCGCCGAGGGCGCCCGGCAGTCGCAGATCCTCAACGCCGAGGGCTTCGGCCAGGCGCTCGAGCGGATCTACGCCGCCGCGTCGACGATCGACCAGAAGACGATGCTCCTCCAGTACCTCGAGGCCCTCAAGTCGATCGGGATGAGCCCGTCCACGACGTACGTGATCCCGGCCGAGTTCACCCAGCTCCTCGGGCCCCTGGCCGTCGGCCTCAAGACGGCGATCGGGTCGGAGGGGACGCCTCCGGCCGAGGGCTGAGAGCCCGCCCCCGCGGCGGGACCGCTACTATTCCCTCCGTCCGGGGACGTCAGGTGCGCGCCCGGCCCAGCCAGTGAGGTCCGGATGGCGGCCAAGATCCTCGTCGTCGATGACGACCCGAACGTTCAGCGTCTCCTGAGCTACACGCTCAAGCAGGAGGGCTACGAGGTCGTCGTGGCAGCCGACGGGGCGGAGGGGTTCCGCCTCTGGGACCACGAGAGCCCCGGGCTCGTCCTGCTCGACGTCATGCTGCCCAAGCTCGACGGATACGCCGTGGCGGCGAAGATCCGGGCCGAAGAGGGGGCCGCCTCCCACGTCCCGATCATCATGCTCACGGCGGAGGCCGAGGTCGAGCAGCGGATCCGGGGGCTCCGGGCCGGCGCCGACGACTATCTCGTCAAGCCGTTCCATCCGGCCGAGCTGCTGGCCCGGATCAAGAGCCTGCTCGCCCGCTTCGCGCCGACGGACCTCGTCGTCGGGCGACCGCCCCTCGGTCGGGTCCTCGCCTTCTACGGGGCCAAGGGGGGCGTGGGGACGACGACGATCGCGATCAACGTCGCGATCGCACTCCAGCGTGAGTTCGGGCGCCGGGTCTGCCTCGTGGACGCCAACCTCCAGTTCGGCGACCACCGCGTCTTCCTCGACCTCGGCCTCGACCGGAAGAGCGTCGCCGACGTGGCGAGCGCCCCCTCGATCG
>JBBSAS010000203.1:0-3834 GCA_038252055.1 Candidatus Limnocylindrales bacterium | reverse complement strand
GCGACGGGCCGTTCGACCCGGATTCCGTGACCATGAGGCCGGTCCGCGCGGGGCCGTTCGGCGGGAAGATTGGCCCGTGAACTACATCGTCCTCGTCAAGCAGGTACCCGACGTCTCCAACATCCCCGAGGAGGCGTGGGACCGGGAGAAGGGAACGCTGCGACGAGCGATGCTCGACAGCGTCCTGAACCCCCTGGACCTCCACGCTCTCACCTTCGCCGCCGACATGGCGGCCAACGATCCCGAGGCCCACACCGTCTTCCTCACGATGGGGCCGCCCCAGGCCCGCGAGGTCCTCGTGGAGTGCCTCTCCCGGGTCCCGGGCGAGGCGGTCCTCCTGACCGACGGCGCGTTCGCCGGCGCCGACACCGGCGCCACCGCCTACTCCCTCGCCTGCGCCATCCGCCGGATCGAGCGCGAGCTCTTCGACGGCAGTCGCGACTACGTCATCGTCACGGGGATGCAGTCCGTCGACGGCGACACCGCCCAGGTCCCGCCCCAGATCGCGGAGGAGCTGGGGATCGACCACATCGCGTACGCCAAGGGCCTCGAGATGGAACCCCGGCTGACGGTCCGCCGGATCGCCGCCGAGGGCGTCGAGGACGTCCACCCGATCGAGTGGCCGGTTCTCATCACGGTCACCGCCTGCACCGACCCGCTCTATCGCTCGTTCGCCCGGTCGCGCGACGCCCGCCACGCCGAGATCCACGAGTGGACCGCGAAGTCGGTGGACGCCGACCCGACTCGGATCGGCCTCAAGGGCTCGTGGACCCAGGTCTACCGGCTCTTCTCGCCGTCCGAAGACCGCCCGAAGACCTGCGAGTACATCCACGACCCGGCCCAGCTCATCGGCAAGATCGCTGCCCGCTACCACCAGGCCGCGCCCGGTGCCCAGGTGGACGCCGACGAGGAGTACCTGCTCGACGGCAAGGAACCCACCTACCGCGGCGAGTTCTGGATCTTCGCCGAGCGCGAGGGTGACGGCATCCGGTCCGTCTCCCTGGAGCTCGTGGCGAAGGCGCGACGCCTCGCCGACAGCCTCGGCGAGAAGGTCGGGGCCGTCCTGCCCTGCGAGACCGCGGGCGACCGGCCCGCCCAGCTCATCGCCGCGGGCGCCGACACCGTCTACGTCATCGAGCACCCGCTCCTCGGCACGTTCGACCCGATGGTCCACAAGAAGGCGATCGCCGGCCTCGTCGCCGAGCGCAAGCCCCAGGTGATGCTCTTCGGGGCCAGCCCGCTCGGGCGCGAGCTCGCGCCTCGCGTCGCCTACGCCTGCCGCTGCGGCCTCACCGCCGACTGCACCCGCCTCGAGATCGGCGACTACAGCAAGGGCGCCACGAACCTCGTCGCGATCCTCAAGCAGACCCGGCCGGCCCTCGGCGGCAACGTCATGGCCACGATCATGACGAAGGACTCCCCGACCCAGATGGCGACCGTTCGGCCGGGCGTCTTCAAGGTGCCGGAGCCGGATCCGGCGCGGACCGGCGAGATCGTCAACGTGCCCGTGGAGCTCTCGGACGCCGACGTCGGCCTCGAGGCCACCCCGGTCGAATCCTTCGCCACGAAGGTCTCGATCCGCGACGCCGAGATCATCGTCGCCGGGGGGCACGGGTTCCGTTCCCGCGCCGACTTCGACACCTACCTCGAGCCGCTCGCCGTCGGCCTCGGCAAGCTCCTCGGTGCCGAGACGAAGGTCGCGGCCTCGCGGATGGCCGTCGAGGACGGCTTCACCACCCACGACTACCAGGTGGGGCAGACCGGCCAGACCGTCCAGCCCCGCCTCTACGTCGCGATCGGGATCTCCGGCGCCGTGCAGCACATCACCGGGATGCAGGGCTCCGAGGTCGTGGTCGCCATCAACAAGGATCCGAAGGCGCGGATCTTCAACTACGCGGACTTCGGCGTCGTCGGCGACATCGAGACGGTCGTCCCCGAGCTGATCCGCGCGACGGAGGGAGCCGCGTGAACGTCCCGCTCGACGTCCTCGTGGTCGGCGGCGGCCCGGCCGGCCTCGCCACCGCGATCCGCCTCAAGCAGCAGCTGGCGGAGGCCTCGCGCGAGGCGACCGTCGCCGTCATCGACAAGGCGCCACAGCCCGGCTACCACTGCCTCTCGGGGGCATCATTCGAGCCGAGCTGCCTCGACGTGCTCACGCCGGGCTGGCGGGACGACCGCCGGTTCATGGAGCACGTGATCCCCGTCGAGCGCGACGAGATGTATTTCCTCCTCGGGAAGCGGTCGATCCAGATCCCGCCGCTCGTGGTGCCGAAGGCGATGGACCACCACGCCGACGTCACGATCTCGCTCAGCCGCCTCGTTGGCTTCCTGGCCGGCAAGGCCGAGAAGCTGGGGGTGGAGCTCTACAACGGCTACTCCGCGCGGACGCTCCTCGTCGAGGACGGCCGGGTCGTGGGCGTGGCCCTCGGCGAGGTCGGCCGCGACGCGCACGGCGAGGAGAAGCCCAACTACCGTCCCGCGGAGGAGATCCGGGCCCGGGTCACGGTCCTCGCCGACGGGACCCACGGCGTCCTCTCGCAGCAGCTCCGCGACCGCTTCGGGGCCGGGCAGAACCCACAGGTCTACTCGCTCGGGATCAAGGCCGTCGTCCAGTTCGCCGGCGACAACCCGTTCGGGAACAACCGGGTCGTCCACACCCTGGGCTACCCGAACCCGGCCAGCGTCTTCGGCGGCGGGTTCATGTACTCGATGGGCGAGAAGACCGTGGCCGTCGGGCTGATCATGGGCCTCGACTGGAAGTACGGCGACCTGGTGCCCCAGCGCGAGTTCGAGCGCTACCGGGCCCATCCGTTCATCGCGAAGATGCTCGACGGCTCGGTCACGATCGCGACCGGCGCGAAGACGATCCCCGAGGGCGGCTTCCGCGCGCTCGGCAAGCTGGCGGTTCCCGGCGCCCTCGTCGTCGGCGACGGGGCCGGCTTCGTGAACATGGAGCAGATCAAGGGCATCAACTACGGGATGCTCTCGGGCATGGCCGCGGCCGAGACGATCGCCGAGGGCCTGGCCGCCGCGCCCGCCGACGGCCCCGGCGCGGCGTCTGCCGACGACGCGGTCCCCCTCACCGGGTACACCCAGCGCCTGGAGGACGCGGGCGTCCTGCCGGCGATGCGTCACGCGCGCAACTACCGCCAGGTCTTCAAATGGGGTCTCTACCCCGGCACGCCGCTCTCGCTGGTCCAGCAGTGGATCCCCACGACCCTGGGCATGGAGCCCGACTTCGAGGGCACGAAGAAGGGCGCACGGCTCGGCCGCGAGGACCCGGGCGGGATGGACGGGGCGACCTTCGTCAGCCTGACCGGCTCGCTCCACCGCGAGGACGAGCCGGCGCACATGACGATCCTCGACCCGGCGAAGTGCCTGACCTGCGAGGTGGACTACGCGAACTCCTGCACCCACTTCTGCCCGGGCCAGGTCTACCGGTGGGACGGCGAGAAGATCGTCCTCTCGGCCTCGAACTGTCTCCACTGCATGACCTGCGCGGTGAAGTGCCCGTTCGAGAACATCCGCTGGCAGCCGCCGGAAGGCGGCGAGGGTCCCCGCTTCAAGCAGATGTAGGGGCGTTGCGGAGGCGCCGCCCATCAGCGCCGGGCGGCACGTTCGGCGCTCGGCCGTCATGGACCCACAGTCCGAGCACGGACCCTGCTCGGACTGTGGCGGAGAGGGTGGGATTCGAACCCACGGGGCGCGAGGCCCTGCGGTTTTCAAGACCGCTCCGATAAACCGCTCCGGCACCTCTCCGTGGAGCACGGGAAGAGGATAGCGGCGGGCCGCAGCGGCGGCGCATCGTCGCTGCCAAGGCTGGTGCTCCGCGCT
>JBBSAS010000202.1:0-3846 GCA_038252055.1 Candidatus Limnocylindrales bacterium | reverse complement strand
TCTGGTGGGCGGTACTGGACTCGAACCAGTGACCTCATGCATGTCAAGCATGCGCTCTAACCAACTGAGCTAACCGCCCGATGCGAGGCGGAAGTCTAGCACCGGGCCACCCCTGCTGCACCCAGGCGGCCCTGCCGGCGAGGTCACCAGCGCGGCTGGAGCGCCCGGACGATGACCGCGAGGCCGATGAGGATGACGAGGAGCGGGCCGACCGGCACCTCGATGCCGTAGACACTTCCGAGGCCCGAGAGCAGGGCGATCGTCCCGAGGATCAGGGTGAACCAGCTCGCCCGGATCCCGAGCAGGAGGCGCACTGCGTTCAGGCCGAGCATGATCAGGCCGGCGCCGATGAGCCACGTCCCCTCGGGGACGTCCTTCGCGAGGGCGAAGCCGCCGAGCATGATGAGGAAGAGACCCCAGCCGACGGTCTCCAGCCGCTTGTTGAGGTCGCGCTTGCGCATCTCCTCGGGCATCGACATCGGGACACTCCTCCGCGGGCATCGTGCGTGATCGGGCAGGGAGCCCGGCGGCCGCAACCGTGGCGACAGGATACCGGCCGACCCGGAGCCCCGCGCGCGGGCGGTCAGGGCTCCTCTGGCGAGGGCCCGGGAGGCGGTGGTGCGGGCGGCGGCGGTGCGGGCGGCCATGCCGACCCGGACTCGGATCCTCTCGGCGGAGCGGCCGGCACATTGGACTGATCGGAGCCCGCAGCTCCACTGCCCAGCTCGCCCCCGAGGATCCCGGGCAGCGGTTCGCCGCCCATCGCTGTCATCGCCGACCCCTCCACGGCCTCCACCGGCGGGCCATGCCGCGTCGCGATCGAGGCGACGCCGACGAAGAAGATCGCCGCCGCGGCGGCAAGAAGGACCGGCATCGTGCCGACCGCGTCCGAGATCGGACCGACCACGATGATCGGCAGGAGGCTGCCGACCGAGACGAGCATGTTCAGGATGCCGAAGACCCGACCGCGGACGGCCGTCGGAATCTCCTCCTGGAGCTCCGTCTGGGCCGGGATGGCGGTCGCCGCGTACGCGATCCCGGCCACGAGCGCGATCGCGACGACGACGGAGAGGATGCTCACGAAGGCCGAGACGTCCGGACCGGGAACCGCATCGTTGAGGTCGCGCAGGAACTGCGCGATCGGGCCGGCGATCGAGATCAGGGCAAGGCAGATGCCGAGCACGACGAGACCGGACTCGATAAGTCGGCGGCGCGAGATCATCCCCTGGACGGCATTCACGGCAAGGGCGCCGGTCACGACCCCCACCCCGAGCGGCATGACGATCACCACGAAGTCCTTCGGGCGCAGGCCGAGGACGTCGCTCGCGAAGCTGGGACCGAGCACGCCGAGCACGCCGACGACGGAGGCCGCGATCCCGAGGTAGACGAGAGCCCAGCCGACGATCGGGTTCGCGCGCACGTAGGCGATCCCCTCGCGGAACTGGTCGAGGAACGAGCCCACCGCGTCCTCCGCCTCGTGGATCGCCCCCTCGTGGGCGGCGTTCCCCGGCGGCGCGGAGGGCAGCGTCCAGCAGAAGACGGCGGCAACGAGGTAGAGCGCCGCGACGACGACGATGAGGACGGTCGGGTTGGCCACGATGACGACGAGCGGCCCGAGAAGCGCGAAGCCAAGGGCGAACGCGGCGTTGAGGGTGAGCATGAAGATCCCGTTCGCCGCGATCAGCTGCGAGCGCGGCACGACGAGCGGGATCATCGAGAGCTCGGCCGGGGCGAAGAACGTCGTGGCGATCGAGATGGCGACGTTCAGGAGGAGGACGAGCGGGATGTTCGCATCGAAGAGGGCCAGGAGGACGAAGAGCACGGCGCGGGCGGCATTCGAGACCACCAGGACGGTGCGACGGTCGAAGCGATCGACGTAGACGCCGGCGAGCGCGCTGAAGATCACCGCGGGCGCCAGGAAGGTCAGGATGAGGAACGAGACGACGGTGTTCGACCCCGTGGCCCCGAAGACAAGCACGGTGAGGCCGTAGAGGACCATGTTGCCGCCGACCTGCGTCGCGACCTGGGAGACCCAGAGCAGCAGGAAGGGGCGGTTCCGGAAGACCGCGAGGGCGCTGCCCTCGGCGCTGGGGCTCGGCTGGTGGGTCGGTGCCACGCTCACGGGGTCGGCGCCGCGGGGCCGCGCTCGACGAATCGGACCAGGCGTCGCTCCACGGTCCGTCGCTCCACGAGCACCCGGTGGCCGCACGTTCGGCAGCGCAGGCCGAGGTCAGCCCCGATCCGGTCCACCTCCCACGTCCGGCCCCCGCACGGGTGGGGCCGCGCCAGCTCGAGGCAGTCGCCCTCGCGAAATGGGATCGGGCCGCTCATCGTCGGCATCGGGAATGCACCGCGCGAGGGTAGCACCGCCGCTCGCGCGCCCGCTCCCCGGTGTCCGCTCCCGCAAGCCCTCGTCCAGGACTCCCGCTCAGGGGCGAGGCTTGCCGTAGACGGGGACGAGCGTCCGACCCGTTGCCGGCACCTCCACGGAGTCGAGCGGCGTCACCTCGATGGTCACCCCGGGGTACGTTGCCTGGACCTGCGAGACGATCCCGCCGGCGCGGGCCAGCGCACCGGTCAGCGTGGCCGGGTTGCCGATGGCGACGACCGCGATCGGGTCGCCGAGGGCGGTGTTCTCGGTCGACAGGGCGCCCGGGGGGCCTGCAACGACGGTCGCCGCGGTGACCCGGACGTCGCCGACGGCGATCGCCTCCGCGCCAACGTTGTGCAGCTCGTTCACGAGGTTCGTGATCGCGCTCGCCGGCACCGTCCCGGTCACGACCACCCGGATCCCCGCTCCCGCGGCCGGTTCGAGGCCCGACCAGAGACGGACCCGCTCCAGGTCGCGGCGCAACGCCTCGAGCGACGTCTCGCCCCGGGCGTTTGCCGTCGTCACCGCGTCCAGCTGGCGGGCGAGGTCCGCGGTCTCCGCACGGATGTCGTCGTTGCGGGTGGTGAGGTTCGCGATCAGCTGGGTGAGCTCCCCGGACGACTGCGTCTCGAGCCCGGTCCCGACCTGCTGGGCCCGCACCTGCACCACCACGAGGAATCCGAGCAGGAGGGCGATGATCGCCAGCGAGATCTGGCTCCGCGGTGCGCGCATCGTCAGGGCTCGGCGGTGGGGCTCGGGGCCGGCTGTCGGGCGTACCGGACGGCGACGGCTCCCGCGTACGCCGGAATGACCACCGAGTCCGGCTGTCCGAAGGAGAGCCCGATCCCGAAGCCGTCGGCCCGGTCGGCCACGAGCGCCACGAACCCGGGCGAGGCGGACATCTGCTCGTAGAGGTCGGGCGGGCCGATCGCCGCCACCTGGTACGGTGGGGCGAGGTAGGCCGAGTTCACGAGGATCGATCCGCCGATGTCGAGGATCGCCGTGGAGGAGACGATCCGCTCCCCGTTCACGGCCACCGCCTCCGCGCCCGCCAGCCAGAGCTCGTCCACGAGGACCCGGAGGTCGGCTGCACTCACCCGGTAGTCGGCCGCGGCAGCGCCCGGCGGTACGGGCGCCTGCGAGTCGTCGAGCTGGAGGACGAGCCCGGGTCCCTCGAGCGCGACGAGGCCGGCTGCCACGCGCGCCCCGAGGAGCGCCTCGTTGATGTCGCGGACCTGCTGGTCGCTGCCGGCGACGCGCTCCTCGGCGGCCGTCATCCGGGCGCGGAGGTCGAGGACCTGCTGCTTGAGGTCCTCCTGTTGCGCCTGGAGCTCGAGGACCGTTTCGACGAGGGGTGCCCGTTCCTGGGTCGTGTAGCGGACCCGCGGGACCTCGGCCCGGACCTGCACCGCGACGAGGAAGCCGAGGGCGACCAGGGCGCCGAAGAGGGTAACCTGCCAGGAGGCGAGCGCGCG
>JBBSAS010000201.1:0-3864 GCA_038252055.1 Candidatus Limnocylindrales bacterium | reverse complement strand
GCCGATCCGGCCCCCGACGTCCTCGCGGACGCGGTCGCGGGGACCGACGCCGCCGGCTTCTCCGACCCGCTCGCGATGGTGGCCGAGGCCGAGGTTGACGCCGTCGTCATCGCCGCGCCGACGACCGCCCATGCCGCGCTCGCGCTGGCCGCGATCGGGCGCGGTCTGCCCGTCCTCGTCGAGAAGCCGCTGGCGGCGACCGTGGAGGAGGGGATCGAGGTGGTGGCCGCGGCCCGGGCGCGCGGGGTTCCGCTCCAGGTCGGGCACGTCGAGCGCTTCAATCCGGCGGTGCTCGAGCTCGGCCGGCGGATGGAGGCGGGTTGGGTCGGGGCGCTCTACGCGATGATGAGCCGCCGCGCCGGACCCTTCCCGGCCCGGATCCGCGACGTGGGCGTGACGATCGACCTCGCGACGCATGACGCCGACATCCTCTCGTGGATCGCCGGAGAGCGGCCCACGCGGGTGCACGCCGAGACCGCCCAGCGGCTGCATGCCACGAACGAGGACCTCCTCTTCGGGCTCCTCCACTTCCCGGGCGGGGCCGTCGGGATGCTCGACGTGAACTGGCTCACGCCGGCCAAGCGCCGCTCGCTCACGGTCGTCGGCGAGACCGGCATGTTCGAGCTCGACTACCTCACCCAGCGCCTGACCTTCACCCGTAGCGACGTGAGCCGCCCGACGCTGATCGGCGGATACGCCACGACGTTCGCGGGCGACGTGGAGGTCATCGAGGTCGCCAGTGGCGAGCCGCTCGCTGCCCAGCTCGACGCGTTCCTGTCCGTGGCCCGCGACGGCGGCCGCCCGGTCGTGGACGGCGTCGATGGGCTCTGGGCGCTCGCGATCGCGACGAGCCTCCTGCGCGCGGCGGCCGAGACCCGCCCGATCGACCTCGCGGACCTCGCCGACCGGATCTCGTGACGATGACGATCACCCGGCGTCCGTCCGCCACCTCCAGCGTTCTCGGCGGGACGATCGCGCTCCCGCCCAATCCCTGCGCCCACGTCGAGGCCCGCTACGTCGCGCCGTGGACGGGCGCGCACGCCACCGCGGGGACGGTGACCGTCGTTGGGGCCGGCAAGATGGGCCTGCCCCTCGCCGCCCAGTTCGCCTCCCACGGCTGGCGGGTGATCGCGGTGGACGTCAACCCCGCCGTCGTTGCCGCGATCAACGACGGACGGGCCCACGTCGCGGAGGAGCCCGAGCTTGCCGAGCGCGTCGCCGCGGCCCACGCCGCCGGCCGGCTGCGGGCGACGACCGACGGGACGGCTGCCGCCCGCGAATCCGACGTGGTCGTCCTCATCGTCCCGGTGATGCTCGACGACGCGCACCAACCCGACTACCGCTTCATGGACGCCGCCGCGAACGCGATCGCGCCCGGTGTCCGCGCCGGCACGACCGTCATCTTCGAGACGACCCTCCCCGTGGGCGACACGCGGGGGCGCTACGTCCCCCTCCTCGAACGCACCGCGGGCCTGGTCGCCGACCGCGACTTCTTCGTCGCTTTCTCCCCCGAGCGCCTCTTCACCGGCGCCGTCTTCCGCAACCTCGCGACGTACCCCAAGCTCGTCGGCGGGATCGGCCCGGCGTCCACCGAGCGGGCGGCCCGCTTCTATGCCTCGGTCCTCGATGCCGAGGTGGTGGCCATGAGCAGCGCCGAGGCCGCCGAGCTGAGCAAGCTCGCCGACACGACGTACCGCGACCTGAACATCGCGTTCGCCAACGAACTTGCCCGCTATGCCGATCGCATCGGGGTGGACCTCGTCGAGGTGATCGCGGCCGCGAATAGCCAGCCGTACAGCCACATCCATCAGCCGGGCATCGGCGTCGGCGGCCACTGCATCCCCGTCTACCCGCACTTCCTCCTCTCGCGGGCTCCCGAGATGGAGCTCGTGGCGCTGGCCCGCGCGGTGAACGACGGACAGGTCGAGGTCGCGATCGAGGCCCTGGAGGCGGAGCTGGGGTCGCTTGACGGCGTGTCCGTGCTCGTCCTCGGCCTGACCTATCGGGAGGGCGTCAAGGAGCTCGCCTACTCGCGGGCGCTACCGCTCATCGCGGGCCTCGCCCGTCGAGGCGCCCGCGTTTCGGCCTGGGACCCGCTCCTCTCCGCCGACGAGGTCGCGGCCTGCGGCGCGGCGCCGTGGGCGTGGGGGATGCCGTCCGAGGCGCGCGCCGTGGTCGCCCAGACCGCGGACCCGGCGTTCGGGGCGCTCGACCCGGCGTGGCTCCCGGACCTGGAGGTGGTCTTCGACGGTCGCAACAGCCTGGGCGACCTCGTCGTCCCGGACGGCGTCCGCGTCCTCGGGGTCGGCAGGCCGCCCCGCGGCGGGAGACGCCAGACCGGCTGATCCCGCGCGCCGCGCGCCCAGACCCGTCGTCCACCGCGACGGCGCCGCCCCGGGCGCACAGCCCGGTCAGGTGAGCGTGTCGGTGCCGCCCATGCGGACGAGGAGCTCGCGGGCGACGACCCGGTAATCCTCGGCCGCGGCGCTCGTCGGCGCGTACCGCGAGATCGGGAGTCGGAGCGCGGGAGCCTCTGCGAGGCGGATCGACTCGCGCACCGTCTGGTCGAGGACCGCGCGACCATACCGCGACCGCAGCTGGGCCAGGATCCTCCGGGCATGAAGCGTGTTGTTGACCCGGCAGACGACGATCCCAAGGAGGTCCACGCGCGTGTTGACCTGCTCCCGGGCCCGCTCGACCGACATGACGACGCTGGCGACGCCCGGCAGCGCCAGCGCATGGGCCTCGACGGGGACGACGACGTGATCGCTCGTGACGAGGGGTGCGAGCGAGAGGTAGCCCACGGTCGGCGGGGTGTCCACGAGGACAACGTCCCAGTAGTCGGGCAGGCGGGCGAAGGCCCGCACGAGCGCGAGGCCCGTGTCGTCGGTGCCGTCCGCGCCCGATACCATCAGGCTCGGGCTCGTCGGGACCAGGTCGATCCGGGGCGTCGGCGTCGACTTCACGAGCTCGGCGACGCGGATGCCGCCCGCCGAGAACTCCACCAGCCCGGCTGCGGCTTCCCGGCCGCCGAGCCAGAACGTCGCCGAGCCCTGCGGGTCGAGGTCGATGACGAGCGTCCGGAGGCCGTCCTCGGCGAAGGCCGCCGCGAGGCCGACGGTCGTCGTCGTCTTGGCACTGCCGCCCTTGTTGTTGGAGAGCGTGATCGTGCGCATGTCAGCGCCGTCGTCCGGCCCGTCGGACGAACTCGCCGAAGAACGCGTCGGTGATCATGGCCACGCTTCCGGGGACCTCAAGGAGGTCGCCGTCGGAGGCGCTCTCCGCGGCCTCCTGCTCCACCGCGGCCTCCTGCTCCACCGCGACATCCGTCCCTGCTGTCGGCATCGCAGGGACGTCGGGCGCTGCAGGGCCGGCGGACGGCCCGGGGGCGACACCGGCGGCTGCGGGCTCCCTCTCGGCCGTGGAAGTCGACGAGGCCACCGCGATCGTGAGGGACGCGTCGGCTCGCGACGGCGGCGTCGCAGGCTCCGGGTCGGGCGCCGCCGCAGCGACGGCCGCGTCGGCGGGCGGCGCGTCCGCGGGATCGCGCCTCCGCGATCCGATGGCCGGGACGAGGGGGATCGCGAGGAACGCCTCCCGGAGCGCCTCCGCCGCGGCTGCCCGTTCCTCCTGAGTGGGTTGCGTCGAGCCGGGTGACCGTCCGGAGGGCGCAAATCGCCCGAGGCGCGCGCGAACCATCGTCAGGGACTGGATCGCGGGGAGACCGTCACCTCCGCACTGTACCGGGTGCGGTGGTCGCCCGCGCGACCCCGCGGCGGCGACACTAGGCCGTTCGGCCTATTGCACGGATGTGACGAGCCGTCCATCCTCTCTCTCGACTCGCCGCCCTGACATGGAGACGCG
>JBBSAS010000200.1:0-3877 GCA_038252055.1 Candidatus Limnocylindrales bacterium | reverse complement strand
TCAGGCGACGATCGGGACGACCAGCACGAGCATCGCGGTGGCGACGAGCCCGGAGCCGATCGCCGCCGCTCGGCCTGCCCGTCGTCCGAACCCGAACGGCGTGAAGAGCACCGCCGCGAGGAGGCCACCGAGCGCCGCCGGCGCCGCGAGGATCCCGGCCAGGATGCCGAAGGGGATCGTGATCCCGGCGCCGAGGAGGAGGACCCGCTGCTGCATGAGCACCGTCAGGATCGCGAGGAGGTCGGCAGCGACGATCCAGCCCGTGATCGCCCCGAGGATCGCGTCGCCGCGCGTCGCCGCGAGGGCGACGGGGTAGACGACGGCGAGGACGCCGATCGAGAGGACCGGCAGGGCCATGATCACGACGCCGCCGATCCCGCCCGGCAGGATGAGGGCCCCCGGCCCGCGGTCGTCCCACGAGAGGACCACCACCGTCAGGAGCGAGAGGATGACGGCCAGGATCCCGGCCTCGAGGCCGCGCCGGAACCAGGCGGGCAGGCGGATGTGATCCATGGGCAGGATCGTAGCGGCGGTCGGGACACGGTGCCGGGAGCGCCGCGACGGTGGGGCCGCGCCGCTCCGGGGGCCTCGACGCTCGGGTGCAGCGCCGGCGTCGGCCGGCCAGCGCCTACCCGGTGTAGCGCCGGAAGATCGTCACCGCGTTCTGGCCGCCGAAGCCGAAGCCGTTGACCATCACCGTGTCGACCTTCGCCTTCCGCGCCACGAGTGGCACGTAGTCGAGGTCGCACTCCGGGAGGTCCGGGTTCTCGTGGTTCGCCGTCGGCGAGATCACCTGGTCCCGGATCCCGCCGAGCGCCGCGAGCGCCGAGGCGATCCCCGCCGCGCCCACGAGGTGGCCGACCATCGACTTCGGCGAGGAGATCGCGACCTTCGCGGCCGCCGGCCCGAAGGAGGCCTTGATCGCCCGCGTCTCGGTCACGTCGTTGAGCGGCGTCGACGTCCCATGGGCGACGATCCAGTCGATCTCGTCCGCGGTGACGCCGGCGTGCTCCCGGGCCAGCGACATCGCCCGGGTCGCCCCGCGGCCGGTCGGCTCGGGGGCCGAGATGTGGAACGCGTCGGCCGTCAACGCGCCGCCCAGGACCTCTGCGATCGGGGTCGCGCCGCGTCCGAGTGCATGGGCGAGCGACTCGATGACCACCACGCCCCCGCCCTCGCCGAGGACGAACCCGTCGCGGTCGCGGTCGAACGGCCGGCTCGCCCGCTCGGGCTCGTCATTGCGCTTGGAGAGGGCCCCCATGTTCCCGAGCGCCGCGACCCCTACCGGCAGGACCGGCGCCTCCGAGCCGCCGGCGAGGATCACGTCCACCTCGCCGGACTGGACGAGGCGGAGCGCGTCGTGGAAGGCGATGACCGAGGTCGCGCAGGCGGCGGTCTGGGCCAGCACCGGTCCGGTGAGCCCCCATTCCATCGAGAGCATGCAGGCGGCCATCGAACCCGACAGCGCAGGGATCGCGAAGGGGCTGACGAAGCGCGGCCCGCGCGTGTCCGCGGTGTGGGTCCCCTCGATGATCTCCTCGATCCCGCCGCCCCCGGTGTTGAGGGTCACCCCGACGCGGTCGCGCTGCTCGGGGCTCATCGCCGCGAAGTCGATCCCGGCGTGGGCGACCGCCTCCTTGCCCGCGGCCATCGCGAAGTGGATGAAGCGGCTCATCCGGCGCGCCATCTTGGGATCCATGCCCGTGGCGGGATCGAAGCCCTTCACCTCGGCGGCGATCCGCACCTCGAAGCGCGACGCGTCGAAAGCGGTGATCGGGGCGACGCCCGAGACGCCCTCGCGGAGGCTCCGCCAGTACGCCTCGAAGTCGTTCCCGTTCGGCATGACGGCACCGAGTCCGGTCACGACGGCACGGCGGGCTGGATCGGCGCTGGGGGGCACGGGCGATCTCCTTGTCTGGTCTTGAGAACGATGGTAGTCGAGCCGGAGGACATGCACCGGGAGATCAGGGCCCAGGCCGCCCAACGCCTCGGCCCTCGACCCGGTGCCGGCCGATCGGTCTTGCGGGCGGATTGGCGACAGCCGGGCCCGGGCGAGCGCACGACCGATCGCCTGCCGGCCAGTCAGACGTCACCGCGCTGGCCGAGCGGCGGTCCGTGGCTCACCGCATGCTGAACGGCACTTGAGGAATGGGTGTGGAGTGGGAGAATCGCACGGCTTCCGTCGCGCCGGGAGAGGCATCATGCGCTGCACCGTCGTCACCACTGCCATCCCCTGCCTCGCCGTCGCGATGGTCGTCTTGGCCCTGCTAACGCCCCCGGCCGCGCGGGCTTGCGCCGGCTGCTCGATGCCCCTCCGGGAGGCCATCAGCGAGACCGACTACGGCGTGGTCGCCGTCGTCGAGCGGTCGTCTCCCGACGGGAGCCGCGACCTGCGGGTGACGGACGTCTTCGAGGGCTCGCCGCGGACCCATCTCGCCTTCGGCCCGGACCCGCGGGCCATCGATCTGCCCGACGGCACGCGCTGGATTCTCTTCGGGGCGAGCAGCCACGGACTCGATGCCCGGTGGACCGTGGCCTGGCAGGTGCTCCCCGGCGGACGCCTGATGCCTCCTCCCGGACCGCCCCTGGACGCTCCGACGACCCTCGCGGCCTTCGTCCGGCTGTTCGCAGCGCCGGCCACGAACACCGTGACGGCACCGCCACGACAGCTGGACTGGGTGGGCGGGGTGGCCGTCCTCGCCGCGGCCGCCACGATCGGCGCCTGGGCGGCCCGTCGCAGAGGTCAGTCGCCCTCGTAGCGCTTGAAGACGATCGCGCCGTTGTGGCCGCCGAGGCCCACGTTGTCGGAGATCGCGTAGCGGATCTCGCGCTCCACGGTGGCGACCGGGACGTTCAGGTTGATCTCGGGGTCGGGGTCCCGGAACGTCGGGACACCGGGGACCACCTGGTGGTGGACGGCGAGGATGGTGAAGATCGCCTCGACCGAGCCGGCGGCGCCCATCAGGTGGCCGGTGAGCGACTTCGTGGCGCTGATGCTGATCTCTGGGGTGCGCTCGCCGAAGACCGCCCAGAACGCCTGCGCCTCGCGGAGGTCGCCGAGGGGCGTGGACGTCCCGTGGGGGTTGATCATGTCGATCCACTCGGGCCGGACGTCGTAGCGCTCGAGCGCGGCGAGGAGGGCGCGCCGGATGCCGTCGCCCTGCTCGACCGGCTGGATGAGATCCCAGGCGTCCGCCGCCGAGCCGAAGCCGACGACCTCGGCGTAGATCGTCGCCCCCCGGGCCTTCGCGTACTCGAGATCCTCGAGGACCACGGCCCCCGACCCTTCTCCGAGGACGAAGCCGTCGCGGGTGAGGTCGAAGGGGCGGGAGACCGACTGCTCGACGTCGCCCTCGCGTGGCGTGCCCATTCCCCGCATGTTGGAGAAGCCGATGTGGATCAGCTCGTGGAGAGGCGTCTCGGTGGAGCCGGCGACCATCGCGACGACGTCGCCGCGGCGGATGAGCTCCGATGCCTCACCGATGTTGTGGGTGCCGGTCGAGCAGGCCGTCACGATGCACATGTTCGGGCCGCGGATGCCGGTCTCGATCGCGACCTGGCCGGATGCCGTGTCGGGGAGCATGTTGGCGATGAAGAACGGGCTGACGGCTCGCGGCCCCTTCGTCTCCCAGGTCTCCCGGTTGTCCATCATGAGCTTGGAGCCGCCACCGCCCGAGCCGAAGTAGACGCCGATCTCGTCGCGGTTCGCCTCGGTCACCTCGAGCCCGGAATGGGCGAGCGCCTTCTTCGCCGCGGCCACGCCCAGGACGACGTTGCGGTCGGTCCGGCGGACCTCCTTGAAGTTCATCCAGGCGTTGGGGTCGAAGTCCGGGACCTCGCCGGCGACCTTGCAGTCGTACGGCTCGGGATCCCAGTA
>JBBSAS010000199.1:0-3886 GCA_038252055.1 Candidatus Limnocylindrales bacterium | reverse complement strand
TTCCGCGCGGCGGTCGGCATACTCGGGAACCCGGAAGCGGGCGAGCCAGGTCCGGACCTCCGCCTCGGCCGTCCGGCGCGGGATGCCGTAGAGGCCGGCGAAGAAGACGAGCTGGTCGAGGACCTTCATCCGCGGGTAGAGACCACGCTCCTCGGGCAGGTAGCCGAAGGTGCGCCGCGGCAGGTCGGTCGAGGGCCGGCCCTTCCACGTCACCGTGCCCGCGTCGGCGCGGAGGATGTCGAGGACGATCCGCATGGCCGTCGTCTTGCCGGCGCCGTTCGCACCGAGGAAGCCGAAGACCTGCCCGGGCTCGACGGTGAAGCTGATCCCGTCAAGGGCCTGGACGGTCCCGAACGTCTTGCGGAGATCGCTGATGACGAGGCTCATGCGCTGCGGGGCTCCTCCGTCTGCGTCGCGGCTCGCGCCAATGTAGCGCGCCCGACACGTGGCGGCTCCGCTGCCGTTCCGCGAGAGTTCGTGGCGGCTCCGCGGCCGTCCCGCGAGAGTCCGTGGCGGCTCGACGCCCGTCCCGCGAGCCGGGGCCCGTTCCGTGGCGGCCCCGCTGCCGTCCCGCGAGCCGGGGCCCGTTCCGTGGCGGCCCCGTGGCGGCTCCACGCCCGTCCCCTGGCGGCTCCACACCCGTACATGGCGGCACTCGGCCCTTCCGCGCGGCGGCTCGTTGCGTGGCCTCGTGGACGCTCCATGTGCATTCCGGGGCAGTTCCTCGACCCTTCCGCGCGGCGGCTCGTTGCGTGGCCTCGTGGACGCTCCATGTGCAGATCGGGGTGATCGCCGGCAGAAGGCGCGGCCCGGGCTACCGCCGCCACATCGCCCAGCGTCGTGCGCCGTCCCTGGCCGGTTCGCCCGCCCTCCCTGGCCGGTTCCGTGCTCAGCGTTCCCGAGATACGGCGCCGCGCGTCAACCCAGGGCCCCCTGGCGACCGGGGGCGGCTCCTCCGGGCAGCCCCACGGACCACCGGGGCCCGCGCTCGGCACCGGGCGCGGAACGCCCGTCGAGGTAAGCGCCGGATATGTGCCCAGGATGATCATGGAGCGGCCATGCCGACACGCACCCGGACCCGCCTTGCCGTCGAGGCCGATCGCCGCAACCGCGAGCAGTGTGCGCGGCTGGGTGCCGAGCTCCACGCCGGACGCACATCACGGCGGCTGACCCAGCAGGCGCTTGGCGAACGGGTCGGCCTGGGCCGCCAGACGATCGGCCGCGCCGAGCGGGGCGTGGGCGGCGGCCTTACCCTCGATGCGTGGCAGCGGATCGGGCTCGCGATCAAACGCCCCCTCGTCGTGACGCTGCAGCGCGACACCACCGGCGAGACCGCGGATGCGGGCCACCTCGCAATGCAGGAACTGGTGCTCAGAATCGGGCGCGCAGCGGGATACACGTCGCGGTTCGAGCTCCCGACGCGGCCGGCGGAGGCATGGCGCTCGGCGGACGTCGGCCTGCTCGACGATGTCGGCCGCCGACTGGTGCTGGTCGAATGCTGGAACACGATCGGCGATCTCGGCGCTGCAGCACGGTCGAGCGATCGGAAGCGGGCCGACGCGGATGCGATGGCCACCGGTCGATGGGGCGACGAACCCGCCGAGGTCGGTGTCGTCTGGGTGGTGCGGGCCACGCACCGAAATCGCGCCCTCGCGGCGCGCTACCCGGAGGTGTTCGCCGCCCGTTTCCCCGGGTCCTCGCGAGGATGGCTCGCGGCGCTGGCGTCCGGGGCACGTCCGCCGCCGGACCCGGGGCTGGTCTGGTGCGACACCGGTGCGTCTCGCCTCTTCGCGTGGCGACGGGCCGGCGGGGCGGACGACGACCACGGTGGCACGCGCCCGGAGCCCGGCCGATCCGGCCGACCTGGCGGCACGCGCTCGGAGCCCGGCCGATCCGGCGGTTCCGCACGTGCGCGGAGCCCGGCCGATCCGGCGGTTCCGCACGTGCGCGTCCCTGACGGCGGCCCTGACGGGGGCATACGGACATCCGGCGGTTCCGCGGGGCGGTGGCCCTGACGTGCGCAGGCGGCTGATCCGGCGCCGCACCTCCGGTGCTCGTCGCTGACGCGGGCGGGGCGGGGCTGCGCGGGACGGCGTCCGTCCCTCAGGAGCCCCCGGCCGCGGCCTCGTCGGGCGCCCGCGAGATCCGGGAGAGCCCCTCGGTCAGCTCCGCCGGTGGCGGCCAGCCGAAACCGAGCCGGAAGGAGGAGCGCGGCCGCTCGAACCAGTGGCCGGGGCCTACGGCGGTGGCGTGGCGCTCGCCGAGAAGGCGGTGGAAGCGATCGGCGTCGATCCCAGCCTCGGGCCGGATCCCGGCCTCGGGCCGGATCCCGGCCTCGGCGTCGATCCCGGCCTCGGGCCGGATCCCGGGGAACAACCCGGTCTCCTCGGGCGACTCGACCTCGATCGGCATTCGGCGATAGCGCATCGACGCATCGTACGCGACCGGTTCGAGGGCACGAACGGTACGATCCCCCGATGCAGGACTCTTCCCGGCTCATCGAGACGATCCGTGCCGCCGTCATCGGCGACGACGAAGCCGTCGCGGGCCCCTTCGGCGTACGACGCGTGACGTACGCCGACTACACGGCCTCGGGCCGAAGTCTCTCGTTCATCGAGGACTTCCTCCGCGACGCCGTCCTTCCCCTCTACGCGAACACCCACACGGAATCATCGGGCACTGGCCTCCAGACGACCCGCTTCCGGGCCGAGGCCCGACGGATCGTGCGGGACGCCGTCGGGGCAACCGACGAGCACGCCGTCGTCTTCGTGGGATCCGGCTCGACCGGCGCCGTGGACCGCCTCGTCCACGTCCTGGGGCTGCGGATCCCGGCCGTCCTCGACGACCGCTACGACCTAATGGCCCGGATCCCCGTCGCCGAGCGGCCGGTCGTCTTCATCGGCCCCTACGAGCACCACAGCAATGAGCTGCCCTGGCGCGAGTCGATCGCCGACGTCGTGACGATCCCCGAGGACGCCGACGGCCGGATCGACCTCGTCCGCCTCGAGGAGGAGCTCGTCCGCCACGCCGATCGACCGCTAAAGATCGGCAGCTTCTCGGCCGCCTCGAACGTCACCGGGATCCTCTCCGACACCCGGGCGATCTCGGTGCTTCTCCATCGCCACGGTGCGCTCTCGTGCTGGGACTTCGCCGCCGCCGCGCCGTATGTCGAGATCGAGATGGCGCCCCGCCGGCCGGCGACCGACGGTTCGCTTGACGAGGCGGACCTCGATACGAAGGACGCGATCTTCCTCTCGCCGCACAAGCTCATCGGCGGCCCCGGGACCCCGGGGATCCTCGTGGCCCGCCGCGACCTCTTCCGGAACCGGGTGCCGACGGTGCCCGGTGGCGGGACCGTCGCTTACGTCAACACCGCGGAGCACGTCTACCTCGACGACATCGAGCATCGGGAGGAAGGCGGCACCCCGGCAATCGTCGAATCGATCCGGGCGGGACTCGTCTTCCAGCTCAAGGAAGCCGTCCGCGTACCAGCGATCCGGGCGCGCGAGGAGGTGCTCATCCGGCGGGCGATCGAGCGCTGGAGCGCGAACCCCGGGCTCGAGATCCTCGGCAATCCCGACCTGCCCCGCCTCTCGATTGTCTCGTTCGTCGTCCGCCATCGGCAGCGCTACCTGCATCACAACTTCGTGGTGGCACTCCTCAACGACCTCTTCGGAATCCAGGCCCGGGGTGGCTGCTCGTGCGCGGGACCGTACGGCCACCGCCTGCTCGGGATCGATCTGGAGCGATCGCACGCCTACGAACGGGCGATCTCCCGCGGCTGCGAGGGGATCAAGCCGGGCTGGGTCCGGGTGAACTTCAACTACTTCCTCGACGACGCGGTCGTCGACTTCATCCTCGACGCGGTGGACCTCGTCGGGCGCGA
>JBBSAS010000198.1:0-3909 GCA_038252055.1 Candidatus Limnocylindrales bacterium | reverse complement strand
GGTGATGGACGAGCCGACGCTGATGGCGGCCCCATCGTTGCAGGTGATCTCGGTGAGGACGTTCTTCGTCAGCGACTCGAACTCGGACTTGACCTTCGAGGCGACCGTCGCCGCATCGAGGCTCCCGCCGCCACACCCGGCCACGAAGGCCGTCGCAACGAGCAGTCCGATCGCGGGGAAACCAGACGACGACACGCGAGGGCTCGACACGGAAGGTCCTCCGAGCTCGGCGGCCATCGCCCCACGGCCGATGGTGCTCACCGTAGCTCGAGTCTAGCGTCCTGCGGTGCCGCAGGAGGGATGAGATCGGCCGGCGCCCGCCGGCCCGGAAAAGGTCGAAGCGGCTCCCGAAGGAGCCGCTTCGAATGCTGTCCCGGTGAAGCGGGCCCGTTTCCGGACCACTTCTGCCGCGTCGCAAGGGCATCTATCACGCCGGCTGCACCGGCTACCCTGACCCGACCTACCCATGACCTTGAGACTAAGGGCAGCAGTCGCTTGCGCAACTGGGCGGAAGTGTAGACGAACGCCACGCTCGACTCAAGGGTTTCCGCGGGATTGGCGGTTAATATTCCGCAACCTTCGCCGGGAATGGGTTGCGACGGGCCTCCGCGTAGCGACGCGCCCGCGCCGGGACTGCCCGCGAGCCGCGACGATCCGACCGCCCCGGGAGGGCGCACCCGGAGCGAGAGCCAGCCGCTCAGGCCTCGGCGACCGTCACCTTCGTCATCGCGACCGGCGCGTCCGGGTAGTCACGGCCGTCGCGCGGAGCGGTTGCGATCGCGTCGACGACCTCGAGCCCGGAGGTGACCTTCCCGAAGACCGTGTAGCTCTTCGGGAGCTTGCCCCGCAGGTCGGCGTGGCAGATGAAGAACTGCGAGCCGTTCGTGTTCGGTCCGGCGTTCGCCATCGCGAGGGCGCCCCGGGCGTAGTCGCCGGTGAACGGCTCGTCGGCGAACTTGTAGCCAGGCCCGCCGGTGCCGACGCGGCCGCGGTTGCGGATCGCGCCCTTCTCGTCCACCCGGCCAAACTCGCCGTCGCCGCCCTGGATCATGAAGTCCGGGATCACGCGATGGAAGATCACGCCGTCGTAGAAGCCCTCGCGGGCGAGCTTCGCCCAGTTGGCGGCTGCCTTCGGAGCGTCCGCGTCGTCGAGCTCGACGGCAATGGTGCCGGCGGTGGTTTCGATGGTTGCCTTCGTCACTGGCTCGTCCTCCTGGTGGTCGATGGGGTCCGGCGAGGCGCCGGTCGCCTGGTTGCCGGGTGCGGGGGAGTGGGGCGCGCGTCGTCCGCGATCGGTCAGGGTGTGCGTACCGTCGCCTTCGTGATCGCGACCGGGTCGAGCGCCGCGTTGTTCGGCGAGCCCGAGTTGGGCATCGCCGCGATGGCGTCCACCACCTCCATGCCCGCCGTCACGGTGCCCGTGATGGCGTACGTGTTGGCCGACTCGAGGGCGGCCCTCGCCGCGTCGTCGGTGACGATGAAGAACTGGCTGCCCTCCGAGTTGGGATCAGGGGTGCGGGCCATGGCCACCGTGCCGCGGCCATACGGGGTGGTCACCGGGTCGTCGAGGATCGTGTAGCCGGGGCCGCCGCCGCCGACCCGCTGCGGGTCGACGTTCGGCTCGCGGCCGTACTGGCCGTCACCGCCCTGGATGACGAAGCCCGGGACGAGGCGGTGGAAGATGACGCCGTCGTAGAAGCCGCACGCCGCCAGGGCCACGAAGTTCGCGGTCGCGTTCGGGGCGAGCGTGCCGTCCACGCCGATGACAATGTCGCCCTTCGGCGTGGACAGGGTCACGGTGGCGGTTTCGGCCCCCATCGGGGCCGGCGCGCTCGTCGGGCAAGCACCGGCTGGCGTCCCACCGGCGCCCGACGAGCAGGCGCCGGCGAGGAGGCCGAGGGCCAGCGCGAGGGCGGTGAGCCGGGGAACGGTGCGGGTCATGCGGCGGCCTCCATGGCGGCGGGATAGTCGATTCGGCCGGACAGGAGCGCCTCGCCGAGGATGACGCCGGCGACGCCGGCATCCCGGAGGCGCCGGATCCCGGCGAGGTCCACGACGCCCCCCGCGACGAGCACCTCGAGGGCGAGATCCCCGACGAGGTGAGCGATCAGGGTGGTGTCGGGTTCGGCGCCGCCGTGGGACAGGACGAGGCGGGTCACCCCGAGGGCGGCCAGCTCCGTGGCGAGCGTGTCGAACGTGGGTGCCGGGCGGCGCCGCCAGGGAAACGCGGCAAAGCGGTCGGGTCGCGGGTCGAGGCCGACCGCGAGCCAGTCGCTGGCGACCGCCAGACAGGCCTTGAGCGTCTCGGGGTCGTCGGCCATCGCCATCGGGACGACGACCCGGGTGGCTCCGGCGGCGAAGGCGAGGCGGATCTGTTCCGGTCCGTCGAGGCCCCCGGCGACCTGGAGGGGGACGGCCACGCGCGCGGCGATCCGCCCGATCGCCTCGAGATTCGCCGGGCGGCCCTCCCGGGCACCGTCGAAGTCCACGAGGTGGACGAGCCGCGCGCCGGCCTCCACGAACCGGGCCGCGATCACCTCCGGCCGATCGGTCGGCGCACCGACCCCGGTCGCGGCGCCGGGCCAGGAGACGATCCGGGAGCGGCCGGCGGCCAGGTCGATGGAGGGGATGACGTGCACGCGCGGAGCGAGGTTCAGGCGCCGGCCGCGGCGCGGCGAACCGCGGCGGTATCGCCGATCATGTCCAGGCTCCGGCGAGGCGGCCGGGATGCCCGCACCGGCCGGCGATCATGCCCATGCCCCGGTGGCGGCAGCCGCCTCCGACCCGGGCGCCGGCCGCGTCCCCTCCGTGTCACGGAGGGCGGCCCGGACCGCGGCGACCGCCGCGTCCACGTCGGCACGCTCGACGCCGTAGTGGGTCACCGCCCGGACGTTCCCGTGCGAGTAGGAGACCGCGAGGACGCCGTGGCCCGCGAGCGCGTCGAGGAAGGCGGTCCGATCCCGAGCGGGGCGGAAGATGACGAAGTTCGTGACGGCGCGCTCGGGATCGAGGCGGCCGGGGGTCGGCTGGGTGATCTCACCGGGCGATTCGATGCCTTCGAGATCGGCCAGGCCCTCGGCGAGCCGGCGGGCGTTGGCGTGGTCCTCGGCCAGCCGCCCGATCGTGCCGTCGGGGCCGTCCGAGAGGGCGACGAGGCCGGCAGCGGCGAGGATCCCGACCTGCCGCATCCCACCGCCGACCAGCTTTCGGGCACGCCGGGCGCGGCGGATGAACTCGTGCGAGCCGACGAGGACGGAGCCGACCGGGCAGGCGAGCCCCTTCGACAGGCAGAAGGTGACGGAGTCGGCGGGCGCGGCCAGCGCGGCGGGGGTGGTGCCGAGGGCCACGACGGCATTGAAGAAGCGGGCCCCGTCGAGGTGGAGGGGCACGCCGTGCGCGTGGGCGACCGCTGCCACTGCCTCCTCGTAGGCGATCGGGAGGGGCCTCGCCATCGTGTGGGAGTGGGTGTTCTCGAGGGCGACGAGGCCGGTGACCGGCTCGTGGGGATCGTCCGGGTCGCGGAAGGCGGCCGCGATCGCCCCGGGATCGATCGTCCCGTCCGGCGCCTCGGGCAGCGTGCGGGCAGACGCCCCGACCACGACGGCGTGCCCGGCGGCCTCGTCCATGACGATGTGGCTCGTCGCGGCGGCAATCAGCTCGGAGCCACGGGCGAGGTGGGCGAGCTGGGCGACGAGGTTGCCCATCGTCCCCGAGGCCACGAAGAGTCCCGCCTCCTTGCCGAGCAGCTCGGCGGCGCGCTCCTCGAGGGCGTTGACGGTCGGGTCGTCGCCGAAGACGTCGTCGCCGAGCTCGGCGGCGGCCATGGCCCGGCGCATCGCCGGGGTCGGGTGCGTGACGGTGTCGGAGCGCAGGTCGATCGGGGGCATGACGGGCAGGATACCGCGGGGG
>JBBSAS010000197.1:0-3921 GCA_038252055.1 Candidatus Limnocylindrales bacterium | reverse complement strand
GCCGCGGATTCGTCGCCGGGCTCGTCCCCGGACGGTTCGTCGGCTGGGCGCCGGACCCCCTCAAGCGCGAGCTGGCCGCCCGGCTCGTCACCGCCGGTGGGAACCTCGGACTCGAAGAGGCGGCCCTCCTCGAGGAGGCGAAGGGCCTTCGCGAGGATCCGCCGGACCGGTCGGCGGTCCGGAGCGCCTCCGGCGTGACGTTGGAGGCCGGCTCGCGAGTCAGGCGCCGGACCGGTGCCGCGAAGAGAGCATGGAGCCGTGCCTCGACCGCCGCCCAGGTCGGACTGCCCCGGTCCACGTCGGCCTTGTTCATCGTCACCGGGACGTGCGGCAGCTCGACGGCCCCGACGAGCCGGTTGAGAGCGGCGTGGGCGGCCGGCGTCGGATGGCCGAACCATTCCGAGCCACCGACGAGGCGCCCGAGATGGTAGAGCCGGATGCCGCCCTCGGGCGCATCGGGCGGGGGCGGGTCGGGCAGGAGCCCCCACCAGCCCCGAACGATCCGGCCCCCGGCCCGGACCCCGACCTCGTGCCGCTCGGCGAGGGCCCACGGTCGGGGCGCAACGGGCACCCGGTTGACGACGATGCGGACCGTGTCCGTTTCCAGCAGGGGCCGGTACGTCTCCGCGAGCCGGTCGCGGAGACGCCGCGGGTCGACCGCCCGGTCCACCTCGCCGATCTCGACTCGGATATACCCGAGATCCACGGCCACGGGCTTCCGCTCGGGACGCAGCTCGTAGGTCCGCAGGCGGGTCCGATCACGGTAGGCCGGATCCTCGAAGCCGTAGGCGTGCTCGTCGCCCGCCGCCGAGGCGACGATCTCGAAGCGGTTGCCGAGGTGGCCGATCGCCGCCTTGCCGCCCTGCCCGAAGCGACCGATCTGGTCGCCGGCACGCTTCGACGACGAGCCCCAGCGCAGGTAGTCGCGCTCGATCGCCGCCGGACTCATGCCCGTTCCGCCCACCGCGGTGACGACGAGCCGACCCGCGTGGGAGCCGATGTCGAGCTCGAGGGGACGCCCGTCCACGCGGCTGTCCACGGCATTGTCGACCAGCTCGAGGATCGCGTCGACGGGCGTCCGGTAGTTGCTGAACAGGGCTGCCGTCAGGCGCGGGTCGATCCGCTCGCGGACGACGCGGCGGGTGGTCACGTCCAGCCGTCCGGCCCGGTCACCGTCAGCCGCCGACGCGGGCGAAGGCTGCGGTGAAGCCGGCCAGGGTCGGGCCGTCCATCCGGATGCCCTTGGCCTCCCAGCTCACCGGGGCTCCGTCGGCCACCACGAGCCAGGTGCCGCCGCCGAGGTCCACGAGGCGCGCCGGGCGGTCGCCGTACGTTGCGGGGCCCGCGTCGGGGCCGGCCGGGATGCAGCCGGTCTGCCCGGCGCAGTAGGCGCCCTGGCGGATCTCGAGGCGAGCCCCGGACGGGCCCTTGTAGGAGATCTCGAGCCTGCCTCCGTTTGCCAGGCGGAAGGCCCCGCTGTCGACGAACCAGCCGGACGGGAGGACCGGGCAGTAGACGTCCCATTCGACCGCGTCGGCGACGGCCGCATAGAAGGCCCGGTTCTCGTCGTTGCCGGTGCAGGCGCCGGCAACGCTCGACGGGGGCGTGGCGCTGGCTGTCGGTGAAGGCGGGGCCGCCGTTTCGCCGGGCGTCGTCGCAGGCGTCTCGGGCGTCTCGGGCGCGACGCTCTCGATCGGCTCGCTCGGTGGGACCGTCGTCGCGGTGGGCGTCTCGGGCGTCGCCCCATCGGTCGCGGCGGGCTGACCGGGCGTGCTCGTTGCGGGCGGAGGTGCGCTCGTCGCCGACTCGCCGCACGCGGCGACGAGGAGGACGAGCACGAAGAGAGCCACCGCGCCGGAATGGCGCGCCGCGCGGGCGATGATCACCGCGCCAGCCTAGCGGCCGGGGTGTCCTCCGGTCAACGCGGGGCCGCGAGGGCGGGGCTGCAGGGCCCTACGCCAGAGAACCGCTCCCGCCCCACGCCACTCACCGACCCCGCCCGTGCCGCTCTCTGATAAGGGCGCGATAAGCGGTCAGCGGCAGACTTCGCGGAGCGACGGACCCTCGCCGCCGCAGCAATCCCCGCCTCCTCCCGCCCAGGCCAACCCCGCCGGAGGAGGTCACACCGGATGTCGCCCGGACCATGGACCCGTCGGACCGCCGCACTGTTCCTCGCCGCGATCGTCGCGGCACCATCGGCGCTCGTCGCGCCCGGAGCCGGCCCCGTGCTGGCCGGATACCAGGGGACGGTCGCCTCGAACGAGAGCGCCTTCGAGCCGCCCTGCCTCTCCTTCGACGACCCCTACCCGGAGAAGATGCAGAAGGCGGCGGCTGCGGCCTTCGCCAGCCTCGGCTACACGACGCGCTCGCTCATGGGGGATGCGTTCACCCGGTCCGCCTACCTCGCCCGGACCGTCAACGATTGGGGCACGTACGTCCACAGTCACGGCGATCACTACTGGCACGCGGCGGACGCCCGCCGGTACTCCGGCTTCCGCGAGGATTCGGGCGACTGCGTCCAGTCGGTCGTCTACTCGAAGGAGATCGCGACGAAGCGGGCGTCGCGGCAGTCCAACCTCGTGGTGATGTCCACCTGCCACCTCGGCGAGGGCGCCTCGACGATGCCGGGTGCGTTCGGGATCGCCCGCAAGAAGTACCGGAGCGGCAGCTGGGGCGGGCCGGAGTTCTTCATCGGGTACCTGGGCGACGCCTGGGACAACGACGAGTGGACGTTCGAGGTCGCCTTCTGGAACGCGATCGGACCGGGGTACGGCGCGGGCGAGGCCTTCGACGTCGCCGCCGCTCGGATCTTCGCCCACTCGTTCGAGGCGAACTGGTGGGGCTCCTATGACTACACGGGCCGCGCGGGACCGCTCCCGTCCGGCTGCGATCGGTGCCTGTGAGGTGGATCGAATGCCTGCTCTTCCCTCCCCGGCGTCACGCCGGGGCGCGGTGATCCCGCTCGCCCTCGTCGTCGCCGGGGCCGCATTCCTCGCCGGCGGACCCTCGGGCCCGACGTCGGGCGTCGCCGTCGACCGCTACCAGGCCGGCCAGCCGGCCATCGTCCGTTCCGTCCTGCCCGCCGGCGACGCCGCCCGGGTGCGCGAGCGCGGCCTCGACCGGGCCCGGTTGCTCGGCGTCCCCGCCGGTACCCGCACGCAGACGTCCCGGGTCGTGGACCGCTTCTCGGGCAGCGTCCTCGACGAGGTCGTCACCCTCGATGTCCGCGGCAACCGCCTCGGGATCGTGCGGATGCGCCCCGACGGCCGGGTCGCGGCGGCGATGCGCCTCGGCTGGTACGCGGGGGGCGGGCCAATCGACGCCGCCACGGCCGCCAGTCGGGCTTCGAGCCTGGCCGCGGCCGCCCGGATCACCGTCCGGGGAACTCCAATCGTCGGCCGTACGGCAGATGCCGGGTGGCGGGTGAGCTGGCCGCGGGCGGTGGCCGGCACGCCGGTGCTCGGTGACGGCGCGAGCGTCACGCTCTTCGCCGACGGGACGTTCCATGCTGCCGCCACGGAGGAGCGCGACCTCGCGCCAGCCCCTGCCGTCACCCTCGCGGCGGTCGCCGCACAGGGCATCGCCGCCGAGCGCCTCCGGACACTGCTCGGACCCACCGACGCGGCGTCTGCCACGATCGTCGCGACCCGTCTCGCCTGGGTCGCTCCGAACGACACCTTCGACGCGAGCGCGCCCGACGCACCCGACCCGGTCCTCCGCCTCGCCTGGGTTGCCCAGGTCCGCACCCGCGGAACCCTGGCCGACCGTGTTCGCGCCCTCGAGCTCTACCTCGACGCCGGCACCGGGACGCTCATCGGAGGAGATCTCCTGCGATGACGACCCGCCCGCCGAACGGACCTGCCGCCCTCGCCGCCGTGACGACGCCCGTCGTCGCGGCGGCCCTCCTCGTCGTCGCGCTCG
>JBBSAS010000196.1:0-3924 GCA_038252055.1 Candidatus Limnocylindrales bacterium | reverse complement strand
GCGGCTCCGGTTCAGAGGGCACGGGGCTGGTGGCACGCGACGCGACTGCCCGCGCATGCGCCCGCACAGTATCGCGTATTTGCGCAAGAACGCAATTGCACCCCGAGACGCTCGCCGCCGGGTCCAAGCAGCGGGCCCCAAGCCGGCCCATCAGTGATCTTCCCCGATGGAACTGGGGCACCGCAGCAGCGGGCCCCCGGAGCAGCGTTGCCCCCGGAGACGGGTGCGTCTGCCGCTGCGGTCCGACCCGGCTCGGGCCGGGTCAGCGAACTGGAGTCGATCCTCGCCCGCGTGATCATCACGAGGCGTGGTATTCCGCTCGGGACTGCGAACCGGGCCATCCACGCTCCGCCGGATGCCGGGCCGTCGGAAGCGGGCACGGGTCACGCGTGCACGGTGAGCTCTGTCAACGCTCACGCGTCGAGCGGATCGAAGCTCTCCGAGCGTTCGACGACGGCGTCTGCGCCGAGCCGCCCGAGGTCGGGTCCGCCGAGGGGGGCGCCGAGGACTGCCTCCCAGCCACGCCGCTCGATCGCCGCCAGCGTCTCGTCCGCGGCAGCCAGGAGGGACTCCACGTGGGCCGCGATCCCGGGCCGCGCGAGGGCCGCCGCCGGATCTTCCGCCACCTCTTCGGCGATCGATGCCGCCGCACGCGTCGTCTCGGCCGCGCGGGCAGCCCCGCCCGGCCCCGTTGCCCGGCGCAGGACGATCGCCTGGGGTCCCGCCACCGCGAGCGCAAGCCCGACGAGGTACGGCCACCGGGCGGCCGCCTCGCCGACCAGGTCCGGCTCGTCGATGGCAAGCGGGAGGTCGGGCCAGGCCATGCGGCGCACCGCCACGCCGGCGATCGCGTGGATCGCCGGGTTCCGTTCATCGGCGAGCCACGGGACGAGCCCGCCCGCGGCGAGGTGTCCGGCTCCCAGCCCGTCCCCACGGGCAAGCGCGACCGCGAGGGCCTGCATCGCGAACGCCCGGCCGGCGCGGGTCGCAGGATCGGCCGGCAGACCCCGGGTGAGGTCGGGCGCGACGATCAGGGGCCCGGGGCCGAGGAGAACGAGCGATCCAGCCCGCCGGAGCAGTCGATGCCCGAACGCATGGTCGGCGAGGGCCCGGTCCGGGTCCACCCCGTCTACGACGATCTCGGCGATCGGGTCCGCCTCGACGACGTCGATCCGGCCGAGCGCCGCGACGAGGGCTTCCTCGGGCGCGCCCATCGCCGGCGCGTCCATCGCGATCCGGACGTACCGTCCCGCCTCGGCCGCGGCCTCATCGACGCGCTCGCGGAGGACCGCCAGCGCCCGCTGGCTGCCGGCAGGAATGAGCGACGGGTCGTCATCCTCGTCAGGCCCGCCCTCCCGGGGATGCCAGTACCCGGGCTCCAGGCCACGGTCGTGGAGCCGCAGGACGTGCTCGCGGATCGCCGGCACCCGGACGCGGACGAGGTCGGCGCCGGCGGCAATGAGCCCGGCGGCGTGGTCGCCGGCGCCCTCGAGCATCGGGGTGGCGAGCGACAGGCCGAGCCACGGTGCGGGCGCGTCGCCGAAGAGATCGAGGAGCTCGTGGCGGGCCGTCCGGTTCGCGTCCACCCGCTCGAGGGCGAGACCGGCGATGCGTCGCGATTCCTTCTCGGCGGCTCCTCGCCGCTCGGGATCGGCGAGGAGCTCCGCCTCGAAGGCAAGATCCACGGCACCGCTGGCGACGTCGAGGGCAAGCTGCTGGGGCGTGGAATCGTACTCGAGGAGCGCGACCGTGAAGGGCAGCGCGATCCCCGAGGCAAGGCGGTTCTCCGTCCCGCAGACGTGCCGCTCCACGATCGACGCCGCGAGCGAGACGCCGTTCTGGTCGAGCCCGCTGACCCCGAGGAGACGGAGGATCGCCCGTTCGTGGGCGCAGGTCGTGGACGCCCGGGCGCGGGCGCCCCAGGCGCCGGCCAGGTTCTCGGCGCGGCCGAGGATCGAATCGAGCCGGGCGGCCGAGGGCGGCGGCGTGGAAAGAACCATCAACCCGGAGTATGCGCGAGCGGCAACCCACAGGTCGAACCGGCCGGACGCGGGGCGGGCCCAGGAGGGCGCGTGGTCACCCGATGACGCGGGGTCACCGGACCGTGTCGGTACGGGCCGGCTGGCCGATCCAGACGTGGCCGTCGGCGAACCGCTCCGCCTTCCAGATCGGCGCCCTGGCCTTCGTTTCGTCCATCGCGAAGCGCGCGGCGTCGAAGGCGGCCCCCCGGTGAGGAGCGCAGGCGACGATCACCACGGAGACCGCCCCGAGCGGCACCTCGCCGACGGCGTGGACGATCCCCAGGCGCTCCACGCCGAACCGCTCGGCGGCAGCGTCCGCGATCTCCTCGAGGACCTGCATCGCGAGCGGTTCGAAGGCCTCGTACGCGAGCGCCTCGACGGTCGCTCCCGCGTGCCGGGCCGCGGCCGCCTCCTCGCCCGGGGCCGGCTCCCCCGGCGTCTCGCGGGTGCGACCCTCGAAGATCACGACCGCCCCGTCGGCCGGCGTGGCCAGGCGATCCGCGAGGGCGTGGCCGAGCCCGACCGGAAGCGGGGCCGGCACGAGCTCGAGGATCCGCGCGCCCGACCCGCCGCTCACAGGCGGGATGCAGGCGACCTCGTCGCCGTCGGCGAGCCGGGTCTCCGGCGCGGCGTAGTCGCCGTTTCGCGCGAACCGGACGTACGGCCGCCCGTCGGCAAGGGCCGGATGGAGCGCCACGAGGGCCGTCCACGCATCCTCGATCGTCGCGTTCCCGGGCACCTCGACGTCGAGGCGGTTCGTGCCCGCGATCTCGCGCTGGCGGGCGAACAGGCGCAGGTGAACCTTCATCGTCCCAGGAGTGTAGGCCACGGTCCCGGGCCGCGCGTACGATGTCGCCGGAGGTGCGCGATGGCACTCGATGCGGCAACAACGATCACGTGGTACGGCCACGCCTGCGTGGAGGTCCGGACGCCCGGCGGGAAGACGATCCTCTTCGACCCCTGGTTCGGCAACCCGAAGAGCCCGAAGGCCGCCGCCGAGGTCACCGCCTGCGACCTGATGCTCGTGACCCACGGCCACGCCGACCATTTCGGGGAGGCGCTCGCGATCGCCAGCCGGCTCCGGCCGGCATGGCCCTGCATCCACGAGATGAGCCTCTGGCTCGCCCGGCGCGTCCCCGGAGGGAGCGACGCCCTGATCGGGATGAACAAGGGCGGCACCGTGATGGTCGGCGACCTTGCGGTCACGATGGTCGGCGCGGACCACTCGGCCGGCGACTGGGACGCCGCCGCCGGAACCACCCTCTACCTCGGTGAGCCGGCCGGGTTCGTCGTCCGCCTGGAGGACGGCTTCACGATCTACCACGCGGGCGACACGAACGTCTTCGGCGACATGGCGCTCATCCGCGAGCTCCACCGCCCGGATCTCGCCTTCCTTCCGATCGGCGGGCACTTCACGATGGGACCGCGCGAGGCGGCGCTCGCCGCCGACCTCCTGGGCGTCTCGGAGATCGCGCCGATCCACTGGGGCACGTTCCCCCTGCTTGCGGGCAGACCGGCCGAGCTCCGCGCGGAGCTCGACGCGCGCGGCCTCGAACGGGTGACGGTCGACGACTGGACGCCGGGAGTGCCGCTGGGCCGCTGACGCGGCGCGATCGCGACCGCGCTCCGGCCAAGGATGGTCTCAGCGCCGGGCGAAGCGCCCGAGCGCGATCCCGACGACGGCGCTGATCGCGAATGCTGCAACGGCTGCAACGGCGGCCACGAGACTGGTCGCGAGCACGAACACCAGGTCGATGGACATCGCGTCTCCATGTCAGGGCGGCGAGTCGAGAGAGAGGATGGACGGCTCGTCACATCCGTGCAATAGGCCGAACGGCCTAGTGTCGCCGCCGCGGGGTCGCGCGGGCGACCACCGCACCCGGTACAGTGCGGAGGTGACGGT
>JBBSAS010000195.1:0-3930 GCA_038252055.1 Candidatus Limnocylindrales bacterium | reverse complement strand
CGGTCGGCCCTGCGGCGAGCATTCGCGTCGAGAGCGTAGGCACGGCAGCAGCGATCCGTCGCGGCCGGTGGCGCGAAGAGGAATGTGCCGGACGTGCGTCGGCCTCCGGCGTGACACGCCCGCCTTCGACCAGCGTGAGGCTCGCATGCCGCGTTCCTTCCTGCCCCCGACGTCGCGTGGCGCATCCGCTTCGACCGGCTTGACCGCCGGATCACGAGCGCCCTCGCCGCGCTGGCTCGGGCCGATCAAGGCCCTGCGGCTGGCATGACCGTGGAGCCCGTCCGTGAGGCGCGGGCGATGGCGTCGAGGACGCGCATGTTCGCGACGCTCTCCTCCCACCGACAGACAAGCGTCGCGCGTCCGGCAATCGCCTCGGCGAAATGCTCGACCATGAGCCGGTACTGGTCGACACCGGGCACCGCCTCGGCGGTCCCGCGCTCGTCGTCGGGACCCCGGATGGTCAGCTGCGCGTCTCCGTCCCCGGGGATGAACGCATCGTGCGGCAGCTCGATGCTCCCTCGGTCACCCGTGATCGAGTAGGTCTGGCGGAGACCACCGACGAAGCTCGCCTCGATCGTCGCCAGAGCGTTGTCGCCGAAGCGCATCGTGGCCACCGTCGCGAGGTCGATGCCACGCGGATGGAAGACGGCCTGTGCCTGCACGGCCGTCGGCTCGGCGCCGAGCAGCCAGCGAGCGACGCTCACGCCGTAGCACCCGACGTCGAGCAGCGCCCCGCCTCCCATCTCCGGTCGCAGGCGAGGCACCTCGCCGGCTTGGACGATCCGGGGGTCCATGACGAAGCAGAACGCGGCATGGACGAGGCGCGGCTGCCCGATGGCACCAGCGGCGACCAGTTCCCGCACCCGAAGAGTCCGGGGATGGAACCGGTACATGAACGCCTCCATGAGGAGTCGCCCATGGCGGTCCGCAGCATTCCCCATCTCGGCCGCCTCCAGGGCGGAGCAGGCGAGCGGCTTCTCGCACAGGACATGCTTCCCGGCAGCGAGCGCCTTCAGGGCCCACGGGCGATGGAGGTGGTTCGGGAGTGGGACATACACGGCATCGATGTCGGGATCGGCGAGCACGGCGTCGTAGGTGTCATAGAGGCGCGGGATGTCGTTCGCCTCGGCCGTGGCCCGCGCCGTGGCGGGCGACTGGCTGGCCAAGGCGAGAACGCGGCCGTTCGCCGACGCCCCGATGGCCGGGATCACGCATCGGCGGGCGATCGTTGCGTCTCCCAGGACCCCCCAGCGGACGCGTTCACTCACCGGCGCGACCCGGGATTTCCAGCCGTCGCTCGTTCCACCGCGACGGTGGCCGGCAGAACCCCGGCGCCCGCTCCCGCTGGCACGGCACGTTAGCCACCGCCCGCCTCGATCGTTCCCCCGCCGGCGGCGGAACGGGTAGCGGCCTCGAGGATGCCGACGACCTTGACCGAGTCGGCGAGCGGCGCGACGAGCGGCTCGCCGGTCAGCAGGTGGTCGGCCAGGTTCTCATGGAACCCGAAAGGCGCCCGCTCGGGGAGCGCGAGCTCCTCGGCCAGCAGCTGGCCGGACGGATGACGACGGTAGAGGGTGAGGCGAGGCGGGGTTTCCGTCGCAGGGTAGTCGTGCCGGCGGTAGTGGACAACCGGATCTGGCTCGTAGGACGCCTCGTCGCGCCAGTGGCCGACGATCGCTCCGGCGGTCCCCAGCACGTACCATTTCGGCTTCCGAACCGCCGCGATGTCCGAGTGGAGGAACTCGGCCTCCTGTCCGCCGGCGAAGCGGACGTTGATCCGCTCCTGGTCGGCGTTCGTGACGTCGTGCCAGACGCGGTGGTGGCTCGTGGCGGTGACCGCCACGACCGGGTCGCGGATGAGGCCGACGATCCAGTCGAGGTAGTGGGCGCCCCAGTCGTACGCGGTACCACCCGAAATCGTGGCCTCGGAGTGCCACAGTCCGCAGGGATGCTCGTAGCCGCCGACGAAGGTCTCGAGGTAGAAGAGGTCACCGAGTCGCCCCTCGTCACGGGCCTGCCGGATGGCCCGATAGTCGACGTCCCAGCGCCGGTTCTGGTGGCAGCCAAGGTGCAGGCCGCGGGCATCCGCCTGGGCCGCCATGGCCTCGGCGTCGCGGGTGGTCAGGGCCAGCGGTTTCTCGCAGACGACGTTCTTGTCGGCGGCCAGCATCCGGAGCGCCAGCCGCGCATGGCTGTGGGGCGGCGTCGAGATGACGACCAGGTCGACCTCCGGGTCGGCGGCGATCTCTTCGCCGGAGGCGATGACGCGCACCGCCGGGAAGTCCCGCCCGGCCTGTTCGCGACGCTCGCGGTCGAGATCGGCGACGACCCGCAGCTCGAGCCCAGGCGTGGCGCTCGCTCCCTCGCCATGGAGGCGCCCCACTGACTGCGGATAGCCGAGCATCCCGACCCGAACGGACGGCTGCTCGACGGGTTGCCCAGCGAGACGCCGCACCACGCGGTAGAGGAGCTGCTGGACGGCGGGATGATCGACGCTGCTGAACGTGGCACACGCCACGCGGCCGGCCCCGACGGGTCGATGCACCAGCACCGGCGCTCGCCCGTAGTGCCAGTCAGCGCGGGCCACCACCGTCGCGCCATCGGCGGCGGGTTCGCCCAGGGCGCGCATGGGCCCCGGGACGTACATGACGTCGGGCAGGCGAGCGACCAGAGGATCGGCCGGCTGGGCGAGGCGAACGCGGAGCTCGGCGGTCTCGAGCAGTGCCGCCGGCTGCACGCCCAGGAGGGCAGGGAGGCCGTCCTCGCGCACATCGGCCAGCGCAAGCCAGCCCCCGCCGGCCCGGACGAACTGCTCGATCGAGGCGAGGACCCGGTCGTCCGCGTTCCCTCCGTCGGTCACGACGACGTCGATCCCACCGAGATCCTCGGGAAGGTCGCCGCGACGGTCAACGTCCACGTGGGACATCGACGACCAGTAGGCGGCCAGGGTCCCGAGGCCGTCCGACGAGCGCCCGCCGCCTGGACGCGCGGCGCGCGTCGAGGAGGGTGCGAGCAGGACCCGGATGGGCGGATGGGCCTTCATGCTGTGCGGAGCATGCCTCACCTCGCGTCGTCGCGCCGACCGCGGGCGATGCCGCGAGAGCCGGGTTCGACCGACGGCGGACTTGAGGTCGCCGGGGGCCGTGGTCAGGGTACCCGCAGCGCCTGGACCGGCAACGTCGACTTCGGCGACCTCGCCGTCGGCGACCGCTGGGCCGATCTCGCGATCGCCTCGCTCAGCCTGGACTGGAACTTCGGCGAGGGGCACCAGGCGGCGCTCTTCGACGCCTACGGCATCGACCCGGACGAGGAGCGCATCCGCTACTACCGCGCCCTGTGGGACCTCGAGTCGTGACCGGGCCCACAGGAGACACGCCACATCATCCGGCCGACGATCCGCGAGGACAGGCCCGCGGACGCTGACCTGCATGCGGACTGGGGCCATGATCCGGGCGGTGCTCGTGCAGAAGCAGGAGCCGGCCCCAGGCGCCGCACGATCTCGAGCGGTTTCTGGAACCGGCCGGAACGAGAATCCAGACCGGTGCGACCCGCCACCTGAAGGGGAGATCCCGATGCAAGTGGCGGGCGCCGGAGCCGCGGCCTTCACAGGTCAGCGGACACGAACCCGGTCGAGGATGAGTTGGCCCGGGCCGCCTGGCACCGACCAGCTCACGCTGGCGGTTGGCCGCCCTGCCTGGCTACTTTGTCTTCAGAGCGGCACCGTCGAAGGTGCTGACCATCGAGACCATCAGCCCGTCGTCGATGATGTAGGCGTCGGAGCCCTTGTACGGCTCGGCCAGGAAGTCGGCGTCGGCGACCCACTGGACCGCAATCACGTTGCCGGTGACCTGTCGCGACTCTTCGGTGAAGGTGATACCGCAGAGTCCACCCTGGTCGTGCGGCTTCACGAACCCGGCAAAGGTGTCCGCG
>JBBSAS010000194.1:0-3946 GCA_038252055.1 Candidatus Limnocylindrales bacterium | reverse complement strand
GATCCGTCGCGGTGGCGCGCCGGGCGGGCTTCTGCGTGTCCTTCATCGCCGGCCTCCTTGTCAGAGGGCGAGGTGCAGCCGAAGCGCCTCGTCGATCCTGGTCATGACGGTGCTCGGGACCACGCCCACGCGAACCCCGATGCGCTTGAAGTCGATGGAGCGGACCTGCTCGGCCTGGGCCTTCGAATCGCGGAACAGACCGGTCTCGGCAGCCCGGAGCAGCACCTGGAAGGGGTAGATGCGTTCGACGTTCGACGTCAGCGGGACGACGGTGATCACACCGCGGCCGAGCCGTGCAGCAGATCGGTTGGCAGCGTCGTTGCTGACGATCACCGCCGGTCGCGGTTCGTTCGCCTCCGAGCCCAGCACCGGGCCCAGATCGATCTCGTAGATCTCGCCGCGCCGCATCAGGCCGATCGCGTGTCCGGGAGGCCGTCGCCGGTCGTCGACTCCCAGGCGGCGGCATCGCCGGTAGCCCACGATCCCCAGGCGCCCTCGTAGTCCGCCCCCAGCTCCGCCGTGCGGAGCAGGCGCACCGCCTGCAGCACCGCCGCCGAGCGGGACTCGAGGCCCTGGTCTCGGGCGTACTCGTCAAGGAACGCGACGTCGTCGCCCGGGAGGCTGACACTGACCTTCATCCCGACGATGCTACCACGGGAGCACGCCGGGTAGTACGCCCCTGGGCGGAGCCCCGGTCAGGTGCCGAGGTACGCCGCGAGGTGCTCCCCGGTGAGAGTCGAGCGGGCGGCGACGAGGTCGGCGGGCGCTCCCTCGAAGACGACGCTGCCGCCGTCGTGGCCGGCGCCGGGGCCAAGGTCGATGATCCAGTCGGCGCGCGCCATGACCGCCTGGTGGTGCGAGATAACGATGACCGATTTCCCGGCTTCGACGAGACGGTCGAGCAGGCCGAGCAGGTGCTCGACGTCGGCGAGGTGGAGGCCGGTGGTCGGCTCGTCGAGGACGTAGATGCCGCCCTTCTCGGCCATCCGGGTGGCCAGGATCAGCCGCTGCCGCTCGCCGCCCGAGAGCGTCGTGAGCGGCTGGCCGAGGGTGAGGTAGCCGAGCCCGACGTCGGCGAGGCGGGCGAGGATGGCGTGCGCGGCCGGCGTACGGGCTTCGCCGGCACCGAAGAACGCCTCCGCCTCGGCCACCGACATGGCCAGCACCTCGCTGATGTCGCGGCCGCCGAGGTGGTAGTCCAGCACCGATGCCTGGAAGCGCTTGCCCTCACACTCCTCGCAGGTGGTGGCGACCCCGGCCATCATCGCGAGGTCCACGTAGATGACGCCGGCGCCATTGCAGGTGGGGCAGGCGCCCTCGGAGTTGGCGCTGAAGAGCGCGGCCTTCACGCCGTTGGCCTTCGCGAACGCCGTCCGGATCGGATCGAGGAGCCCGGTGTACGTCGCCGGGTTGCTCCGTCGCGAGCCGCGGATCGCGCCCTGGTCGATCGAGACGACGCCCGCCCCGGCGGGAATCGACCCGTGCACGAGCGAGCTCTTGCCCGAACCGGCGACGCCGGTGACGACGACGAGCACCCCGAGCGGGATGTCCACGTCGACGTCGCGCAGGTTGTGGGTGCGGGCGCCGCGGATCGGGAGCCGGCCGGTGGGCGTTCGCATCGTTTCCTTGAGGGCGGTCCGGTCGCCGAGGTGGCGGCCGGTGATCGTGCCGCTGGCCCGCAGCCCTTCGACGGTGCCCTCGAAGCAGACGGTGCCACCCGCCGTGCCGGCGCCGGGGCCCAGGTCGACGACGTGGTCGGCGATCGCGATCGTCTCGGGCTTGTGCTCCACGACCAGGACGGTGTTGCCCTTGTCGCGCAGACGCAACAGGAGGTCGTTCATCCGGGCGATGTCATGGGGGTGCAGGCCGATGGTCGGCTCGTCGAAGACGTAGGTGACGTCGGTGAGAGAGGAACCGAGGTTGCGGATCATCTTCGTGCGCTGGGCCTCGCCGCCCGAGAGCGTCCCCGACGGCCGGTCGAGCGACAGGTAGCCGAGGCCCATCTCCACGAACGCGTCGAGGGTCTCCCCGAGCGAGGCCAGCAGCGGCGCCACCGACGGCTCGTCGAGGTCGTGGACCCACTCGGCCAGGTCGCTGATCTGCATCGCACAGGCGTCGGCGATGCTGATCCCCGTGATCCTCGACGATCGGGCTCCCTCGGCCAGACGGGTGCCGCTGCACTCGGGACAGGCGGTGAACGTGACCGCCCGTTCCACGAACGCGCGGACGTGCGGCTGCAGGGCGTCCACGTCCTTCGACAGCATCGACTTCTGGATCTTCGGGATCAGGCCCTCGTAGGTCAGGTTGATCCCGTCGACCTTGATCCTCGTCGGTTCCCTGCGGAGGAGGTGGTGCAGCTCCTTCGTCGTGAACTCCCGGATCGGCTTGTCCGGGTCGAAGAAGCCGCAGCCGCGGTAGATGCGTCCGTACCAGCCGTCCATGCTGTAGCCGGGGATCGTGAGCGCACCCCCGTTGAGCGATTTGCGGTCGTCGTAGAGCGCGGTGACGTCGAAGTCGGTGACGCTGCCCATGCCCTCGCAGCGCGGGCACATCCCCCCGGTCACGGTGTACGCTTTCCTGATCGTCTGGCCCTTGCCCTCGCCGCGCGCGACGGTGATCGCCCCGGCCCCGCGCACGGAGGGGACGTTGAAGGAGAACGCCTGGGGCGAGCCGATGTGCGGCTGCCCGAGCCGGCTGAAGACGATCCGCAGCATCGCGTTGGCGTCGGTGGCGGTCCCGACGGTGGAGCGGGGGTTCGCGCCCATCCGCTCCTGGTCGACGATGATCGCGGTCGTCAGCCCCTCGAGGAGGTCGACCTCCGGCCGGCCCAGGGTCGGCATGAAGCCCTGGACGAAGGCGCTGTAGGTCTCGTTGATCAGCCGCTGCGATTCGGCGGCGATCGTGTCGAACACCAGCGAGCTCTTGCCCGAGCCGGAGACGCCGGTGAACACCGTCAGCCGCCGCTTCGGGATCTCGACGCTGACGTTCCTGAGGTTGTTCTCTCGCGCGCCCTGCACGCGAATGAGATCGTGGCTGTCGGCAGCGCTCGGCGCGCGCGAACGAGTGTCCGTCGTCGTGGCCATGCTCATCGCGATTCACCGCCCTTGTTCGCGGGCTCCTTCACGGCCCCGCCCGTGCACATGATTGCAGCGATCGCCGGACGGCTCCGCGCAGCTCACCGATGCGGGCTGGAAACCTCCTCCCCATTCGCATACTGGATGCTGCGCTCCCGTGTCGGTGGCTTGGCTCGCCCGACTCACGGACGCCGAACCAAGGCGTACAGGCAAAGCGCGGTCAATGACCTCAAACAGGGGCGACGAAACGCCACCTCGCCCTACAGGAGTGGGGCTTCGAAGCGCCTGGGCCATGGTGACTTTCAGAGGTGGCGCACGAGGAACTCGGCCTGGGTGGCGCTGACCCGGTCGAAGATGACGCCCGGGTGATAGAGGAGCCCAGAGTGGCCCACCCTCGATCTCGAGGAGCTCCTTGGGGAAAGGCGCCGGGTCGAAGGCGCTGCGGGCGACAATCGGGTGCGCGCCGGGCATCTCGTCGTCGCGGGCGATCGCCCACATGGAGGCGGCCCGCAGGTGCGAGGCGCAGGAGGTGACTTGCAGCGGAACCGGCGTATCGGGAACCCGGCCGCAGGCCGGCACCTGGGCGACGACCGCGCGGACCCGCGCGTCGAATGCGGCGACGCACAGTGAACGTCGACGCATGAATGGTGAGATCGTCCGTGAGGACTGGTTCTCTCCCACTGGGCCTCGTGAGGCCCTGTGTTGACACGTAAGGATGGATATCATGCTAGCCACAGGCGTGGACTATCATGATTAGCGGATGTTGACGGATGAACAGCTTCGTCGATCTTGACCGGACACTCGGCTCCCAGCCGATACGTCTCGGCGCGCGCCTCGCTCGGCTCGACGTTGGTCGCGGGCGCGAGGCCCTG
>JBBSAS010000193.1:0-3950 GCA_038252055.1 Candidatus Limnocylindrales bacterium | reverse complement strand
GCCCTGCCCGCCCGAGCCCCCGGACGTGGGCGATCGACCCCGCGAGGTCGTCGAGGGCCAGCGCCGCATCGACGTCGATCGAACGCGTGAACGCGCCCATTCGTGCGTCGCCGGCTTCCGCGAACCGTCCGCCCCAGAGCCGCATCGATCCTCCTCGTCTGCGCCGGCACGGCCGGGCCACGCCCCCGCGCCGCCCTCGTCAGTCCGGCGTCGCCACGAATGGTAGCGGGACGGGCTCGTCCTCCTCGTGGACCACGCGGGCGCCGCGCCGGGGGAAGTAGACCACGGCGAGGACGGCGCCGAGGACGGCCAGGACCGCGGCCACCAGGAAGAGGACGCGGGACCCGAGCGTCCCGTAGATCGCCCCGCCCGCGATGTTGGCGATGATCGCGGCGAGCCCGAACCCGGTCAGCTGGTAGAGGCCCTGGCCCGTGGCCTGGAGTCGCGGTGGGAGGAGCACGGCCATCGTGATGACGCTGCCGACCCAGAGGCCGGCGAACGAGAACCCGGTTGCCACCCGGCTGATGATGATGAGCGTCGTGCTGTCGGCGAACGCCCAGGCGACGAAGACCCCCGCGTAGAGGACCATGCTCCCGGCCACGAGGCCCCGGATCCCGATCCGCGTCGCGACGGCGCCGGCGAGAAGCATCGCCGGGATCTCGGCGAACGCCGAGACGGACGCCGCCAGCGCGACATCGGACGGCCCACCACCGAGATCGACCATCCGCAGGGGCAGGTAGGTGAAGCCCGCGATCATCCCGACGTGGACGAGGAGGATCGCCAGGAGCACACCGCGCAGGCGCGGCTGGACGCGCAGGGCGACCACGAAGGAGCCGCCCGCGGTCCGGCCGCCGGCCACCTGCTCGAGATCGGCCCGGGCGACGTCGGGAGCGAAGAGGGCGGCGACCGCCAGGAGAACCGCGAGCACGGCGCAGAGCGCGAACGATGGGCCGTAGCCCGTCACGTTGTAGAGGAATCCCGCGAGGGCTGCGGTGACCGCGAAGCCGAGCGACGAGAGGAGGCGCATCCGGCCGTATTCGCGCCCGTGGTCGGTCATCGCGTTCACCGCGAGGGCGTCGCCGAGCGGCCCCCAGGCGCTCTCGAAGAAGCTGAAGCCGACGAACCCGAGGCTCGCCACGACAAGCGGGAGCGGCGCCCCGGCGAGCAGGACGAAGACGGCGGCCCCCATTGCCGAGACGGCGAGCGCCCGGCGACGGCCGAGGATCACGTCGGCGACGTGGCCCCAGGCGGGGACGGCGATCGAGAAGGCGGCCGACGAGGCGGCCGTCACCAGGCCGATCCCGGCCGGTGAGACGCCGCGGTCCGCGAGGAGGACGGAGATGAACGGATAGAAGACGCCGAGGGCCGTCCCGTTGAGCAGGAAGACGGCACGGAGAGCTCGCATGTGACCTCCATGGTACGGGGTTCCGCCGGGCCGACCGGACATCGTCGCGTGCCACATGGCAGACTCGGGCGGTGATCGCCTCGCCCGACCGGTCCGGACCCCGCGGCCCTGCCGAACCCCCCGGCCCCCTGGCGCCCCCGGGACCGACGGCGCCCGCGCAACCCCCGGCGCCTGGTGCTCGCCCCGCGGCCGGCTACGCGGCGCTACTCGGGACGCTCGCCCTCATGTGGGGCAGCAGCTACCTGTTCATCCGGATCGGCGTGGAGACGCTCCCGCCGCTGAGCCTCGTCTTCCTCCGCGTCCTCGTGGGCGCGGCAATCCTCCTCGTTCTCCTGGCCGTCAGCCGGACTCCCCTCCCCCGCGACCTCAGGACCCTCGGCCACCTGGCCGTCCTGGGCGCGGTGAACATCGCGATCCCGTTCTGGCTCATCGGCTGGGCCGAGCAGCACATCGGCTCCGGCCTTGCCGGGATCCTCCAGTCCACGGCCCCGTTCTTCACCCTCCTCCTGGCGGCGAGCTTCGTCCACGACGAGCGGATCACGCCTGGCCGGCTCGCCGGGATCGGCCTCGGATTCGCCGGCATCCTCCTCCTCTCGGCCGAAAACCTGGCCGACCTCGGGAGCGCGCTCGGAGCCGAGCGGCTCACCGCCGAGCTGGCGGTCGTCGGCGCGTCGCTCGCCTACGGCGTCGGCAACACGTATGCCCGGCGCACCCTGCGCGACACGCGCCCGCTGGTCCTGGCCGGTGGACAGGTCGGCTGGGCCGTGGTCCTCGTGGGCGGCCTCGCCCTCATCGTGGACGGCGGGGTCACGCTGCCCGAGGTGCCGGAGGCGGCGTTCTCCGTCCTCTGGCTCGGCGTCGTCGGCACCGCCTTCGCCTACGTCATCTTCTTCCGCCTCCTGACAGGATGGGGCCCGACTCGTGCGAGCCTCGTCTCGTACCTGATCCCGGTGGTCGCCGTGATCCTGGGCGTGCTCGTGCTCCGCGAGACGGTGGACGCGGCGTTCCTTGCCGGGGCGGCGCTCATCGTCGGGGGCGTCTGGGCCGTGAACCGGCGGGGCTGACGGATCCTCGCCCCGGTCGCGACGCGCGGGGAGGGGCAGCGTCCGGGTGCGGGGAGGGCAGCGCCGCGCCCGCACGGGCAGGACGGTCAGTCCACGTCGCGGCGGGTCATCCCCCAGGCGCCCAGCAGGATGCCGCCGACCGCGATGGCCACGCAGGCGCCGACGCCAACGAGATCCCACTGCCCGGTCATCGGCTGCCCGAAGTGCGCCGTCAGGGCGAGCTGGTGGACCCAGTCCGGCAGGTTGAGCGGTGGTGCGATGAGATCGATCAGGTAGGTCGCCACGACGACGAGTGCGGCGATCTCGGCCGCCAGCGACGTTCGCCACAGGCCGCCGACGGCGAACCCGACGCCGACGATCGCGGCGGCATAGAGGCCGAGCGCCGCCGAGCCGATCATCGGGTCGGAGGCCGAGACGCCCCCGGACGCCGCGCCGAGCCCGATGCCCGCGGCGAACAGCACGGTCATCACCGCGACTGCGGCGAGCGCAGCCACGCCGCCGGCGACGACCCAGCGTCGCCGGGCCATCGGGGTCGCAAGGACCAGTTCCAGGCGTCCCTCGGTCTCGTCGGACGCCCACTTCGCGACGAAGCTGGCGCCGGCGAACCCGGCGGCAATGAAGAAGAGCTGGACGTAGAGCTGGAGGAACCCCCCGGCCGACGTGAGGTCGAAGTTCGGGAAGATCGCCGCGAACGTCTCCATCAGGGAGGAGTCGCTCGCGAGCTGGTCCGACATCGGCCCCACGAGAGACGCGACGAGCGCGCCCATGAGGCCGAGCCCGATCCCCCACGCAAGCGCGCGCGGCAGCTGGTCGCCGAACGCCCGGCTCAGCGGGCCGCGGACACCGAGGATCGAGGCCGGCAGGCCGGGGAGCGAGAGACCGGCCGTGACACCGAGATCGCGGCGCACGAAGAGCTCGAGCCCGATTGCGAGCAAGGCGACGCCGACGACCCCGACGAGCGCCAGGGCGGGCCAGTCGTACTGGCCGACGAGCGGGATGTGGTCGGCCGTCCAACGGAACGGGCTCAAGGCGGCGACCGGGCCGAGGGCGTCGAGGCCGTTCGACACCCACAGGACGACCATGACGAGCGCCGCGATCCCGGCCGACCCGGCGCGGCCGAGGAGCGGCGCGAGGAGGAACGCGAGGCCGCCGAAGAACATCGCGAGGAAACCGACCCAGAGGACGAACCCGAACGACGAGAGGGGCGGGATCTGGTCGCCGAGCGCGGCGTCGCCGAAGAGCGTCGAGCTGGTGGTCGCGGCGACCGCCAGGATCGCCATGGCGAGCCAGAGCATCGTCAGGTGGCCGGCCAGCTTCTCGAGCGCGATCCGTCGTTTGCCGAACGGGGCGGCCGCGACGAGGTCGAGGCTTCCGCGCCGGGCCTCGCCGGCGAGGGTCCCGGAGAGGGCGAGGATCGACCAGAGCGCCGTGCCGAGGGCGAAGATCGCCCCGTACTTCCAGGTCATGTACCCGCCGAGCGT
>JBBSAS010000192.1:0-3952 GCA_038252055.1 Candidatus Limnocylindrales bacterium | reverse complement strand
GTCGGCGGGCCGACCGGCGGCATCCTCCCCGCCGACCTCCTCGCCACGCCGTACACGTTCGCGGCGCTCCGCGCTGCCGGCGCCCACGTCGGCTCGGGCTCGATCGTCGTGGCCGACGAGCGGACCTGCGTCGTGGACCTCGCCCGCCTCCTCGTGCGGGCCTCCGCCGACGAGGCCTGCGGGAAGACGATCCCCTGCCGGATCGGGCTCCGCCGCGTGGCGGAGATCGGCCAGCGCTGGGTGGACGGGATGGCCCGGCCGACCGATCGCCAGCTCCTCGGCGACCTCGCCGCCGATTGCGCCGCGAGCGCCCTGTGCGATCACGAGCGGCTCGCGCCCGGGCCGCTCCTCACCGCGGTCCGGTACTTCGGGGCCGAGGTGGACGACCACATCCTGCGGGGCCGCTGCCCGGCCGGAGTCTGCAGCCCGATCCAGGTGGCGGCCGCTGGCGGGGCGCCGGAGGGGACGACCGAACGATGACCGACCTCGTCACCCGACCCCCTGACCTCGCGCCGGACCCGGACCCGGTGGAGTCGCAGTCGCCCCCTGCCTCGACCTCGGCCGCGCCGCCGCCGGACGCGGAGAGCCTCGCCGAGCGATTCTTCCGCACCCAGTCTCCGCAACGGCCGCAGTCCGCGCCCGTGATCAGCCTCGAGGTGGACGGACGCCTCGTGGAGGGGCGCGAGGGGCAGACGATCCTGGAAGTCTGCCGCGACAACGGGATCGAGGTCCCGACCCTCTGCTACGAGCCGAAGCTGCCCGGCTTCGGCGCCTGCCGGATGTGCGTCGTCGAGGTCGAGGGCGAGGAGCATCCCCCGATCTCCTGCTCCCGCGCGGCCGAGCCCGGGATGGTGGTCCGGACCCAGACCGAGGAGGTCCGCCGCCTGCGCCGGACGAACCTGGAGCTGATCTTTTCGGACCACAACGCGTACTGCCTGCCGCCCTGCCAGAACAAGTGCCCGAGCCGCATCGACATCCCGGGCTTCCTCAAGGCGAACGCGGAGGGTGAGTTCCGCGAGTCGGCCCGGATCTTCAAGCGCACGATCCCCTTCCCCTCGATCCTCGGCCGCGTCTGCCCGGCTCCGTGCGAGGAGCACTGCCGCCGCGACGAGGTGGACGAGGCGATCGCGATCCGCGACAGCCATCGCTACGCGGGCGACCAGGTCCTCCGCGAGATGCGCGAGGAGGGGGTCGATCCGCCGCTCCCCTTCGAGCTCCAGCCGAAGACCGGCAAGCGAGTGGCGGTGATCGGCTCCGGCCCTGCCGGCACTTCGGCCGCCTACTACCTCCTGATCGCCGGTCACGACGTCACGATCCTCGAGCGCGACGAGGCGCCCGGCGGGATGCTCCGCTACGGCATCCCCGAGTACCGTCTGCCGAAGGACCGCATCCTTGCCCCGGAGTACGAGAGCGTGACTCGCCTCGGTGGCCGCTTCGTCTGCGGCCAGGAGCTGGGCCGCGACTTCACCCTCGACGACCTCGGGGCCCGCGGCTACGACGCGGTCGTCGTGGCGATCGGCTGCTACGACACGAACACGCTCGGGATCCCCGGCGAGGACGCCGACGGGGTCATCGAGGGCCTCGACTACCTCAGGATCGCGGCCCTGGGCCTGCCCTACCCGGGCCACGCGGGGACCCGGGTCGTCGTCATCGGGGGCGGCTTCACGGCCATGGACTGCTCGCGGACCTCCGTCCGCCAGGGAGCGGAGGAGGTCACCCTCGTCTACCGCCGCGACATGAAGGACATGCCGGCGTCGAGCGAAGTCCACGAGGCGATCGAGGAGGGTGTCACCGCGATCTTCCAGGCGGGCCCCGCCCGGGTCCTCGTGGACGAGGCGACCGGGAAGCTCACCGGCGTCGAGTTCATCCGGATGCAGCTCGGCGAGCCGGACGCCTCGGGGCGGCGGCGCCCGGAGCCCGCGGCGGGCACCGAATTCACGATCGAATGCGACCGCGTCCTCCTCGCGATCGGCCAGGGGCCGGACCTGACGTGGATCGGGCCGGGCAACGAGCACGTGACCGCGACGAAGCGGAACCGCCTGCAGGCCGACCCGGTCACCTTCGAGACCGGCCGACCCGGCGTCTTCGGGACCGGCGACGTGCGGACCGGCGCCGCGACGGTGGTCGAGGCGATCGCCGACGGGCGCCGGGCCGCCTACGCCGTGGACGCCTTCCTCCAGGGTCTCGACATGAGCGCGATCCGGACCCGCCAGACGCTCGCGGAACCGCAGCCCGAGTTCCTCTCGATCGTGCCGTTCACCTCGGAGGTGAAGGAGGCGCGCCACCGCCTCGCGGCGATGCCGGCAGCCGAACGCCGGGACTCGTACGTCGAGTACGAGATCCCCTACAGCCCCGCCGACGCGGTCGCCGAGAGCACCCGCTGCCTCCAGTGCACGTGCGAGGCGATCGGCTTCTGCGACCTGCGCCGCCTGGGGATCGAGTACGGGACGACGCTGAAGACGCTCGAGCCGGCTCGGACGGGCCTGAGCTACCGCAGCGTCACCGAGAACCGCTTCACGGGATACAACCACGACTACCTCCGCGACGACAGCCACGACTTCATCCTCCGGGAGCCGTCGCGCTGCATCGACTGCGGCCGCTGCGCCCAGGTCTGCGCCGAGGTCGTCGGCGCCGCCTGCTACGACTTCATGCGGATCGGCTTCGACACCCTGGTGACGACGCCCCTCGACATGAGCCTCAACGACACGCCCTGCGTCTCCTGTGGCCGCTGCGCCGAGACGTGCCCCACCGGCGCGCTCATGCCGAAGCCGCGGATCCTCGAGAAGTACGAGGTGGACGAGAGCCGCTGCATCCTCTGCGGGATCTGCGTGGACATCTGCCCGTACGACGCGCTCCGCTGCGGCCCGGACTTCGAACTGGCCCACGACAGCCGGGCGGAGCCGATGATCGACCTCATCGCGATCGCGGCCGTGGACCGCGAGACGGAGATGACCTACGTCCGACGGGAGCGGGACTGGGCGGAGCGGGCCTGCGCCGCGGGCCGCGACATCGGCCCCCGGATGCTGCCGGTCCTCCCCGCCTCGGTGGTGGCCGCGATCGGCGCCCGGAGCGAGGGCCCGATTGGCCACGCGGACGGCCCGAGTGGCCAGGCGGACGCGACGGGTGGCCGCGCGGAGGGTCCGCACAGCGACAACAATGGGCACGAGGCCGCCGGGGCGCCCGGCGACCGGGCGCCGGCCGGTTGACGGCCCGGCTGGACGGCGGAGCGAGGGAAGCGTGACGATCGGGGAGACCGTGCCGGTCCTGGGGATCGCGTGGAACGACGTCCTCTTCCTCGTGCTCGCCGCGATCCTGCTGGGCTGCGCCCTCCTCGTCGTGACCCTGCGCGACATCATCCGCGGTGGGATCGCCCTCATCGCCGCGTTCGCCGCTCTCGCGGGCCTCTACGTGATGCTCGGGGCGCCCTTCGTGGCGGCGGCCCAGGTCCTCGTCTACATCGGGGCGATCGCGGTCCTCATCCTCTTCGCCGTGATGATCACCCAGTCGAAGAACCAGCCCGTGCGCCTCGCGTACCAGTCCCAGGCGATCCCCGCCGCGATCGCGGCCGGTCTCCTGGCCGTGGCCCTCGCCTTCGCCGTGACCGCCACCGACTGGGGCGCCGTGGAGCAGAGTGTCGCGACGGCGACCAAGGCGATGGCCCGGACGCTCTTCCGCGATTACGTCCTCCCCCTCGAGGTCGTCAGCGTCCTCCTCCTCGCGGCCGTCATCGGGGGGATCTACCTCGCGAAGCGGGAGGACCGCGACGCATGAGCCAGTCGCTCGACGCCTATCTCGTCCTCTCGGCGATCCTCTTCTGCATCGGGGCGTTCGGGTTCCTCGCCCGCCGCCACGCGATCAGCATGCTGATGTCGGTCGAGCTGATGCTCAACGCCGTCAACCTCTCGATCCTCGCCTTCGGCGCGTTCGTCCCCGCCCTGAACCCGCACGCGTC
>JBBSAS010000191.1:0-3974 GCA_038252055.1 Candidatus Limnocylindrales bacterium | reverse complement strand
TACGTGCCACCGCTCCTCGAGGCGCTGGGCCTCGTGGAGCTGGAGCACCAGCCCCGCAACAACCGGGCCCGGGCAAGGTAGATCCGGGGCGAGCCCGGGCTCCCCGGCCCGCAGGCGCCCCGACCGGTGGGCGCCCGGGCCAACGGGCGCAACCCGGCGCCGCTCGCCGAGCGCGCGGGCCGTGGGTCGGAAGGCGGGCGCGATCTGACGCCGCTACCAGAGGCGCAGCTGCCCGGTCCGGCGGAGCCAGAAGAGGGCGACGAACCCGAGCAGGATGCCTGTCGCGAGGAAGATCCACTGGAGGATCATTGTCTCGGGCAGGATCGCGACCTGGACCAGGATCCAGGCGATGAGCCCGACGCCCAGGACGGCCGTCAGCCACGGCGCCAACCAGTGCCGGATGCCGATCATCCCGGCCAGGACCAGCATCTCGATCCCGTTCACCGCCAGGAGATACAGCCCCGGCACGAAATAGCTCCCGAACACGGTGGCCTCGATCCAGCCGGGCGTCAGGCCGATCGATCCGCCCGTCGGGTCGGCGATGAACATCACTCCCACCGGGATGGCCAGGATCCCCGCGAAGACGGCGGCCGCGAACGCGATCCAGACGTACGTGGGGCGTTGCACGCGACGTGCGACGGGGACAATCTGAAGCTGCATTCGAGGCCCTTCGTGCATTGATCACCATGCCGGCGTCGCGGCCACGGCGATTGTTGCTCGCCGCCTTTTCGTCGCCGAGGGCCGGATGTCACGACCGCGTGGCAACGTTCGTCCTGCCGGTCCCCGGCCCGCGCCGGTGGCGCGCCCCGCCGCGTGAGCCCGGTTGTCCCGCTGCCGCCACGACCGCGCGGGTGAGGGAATCGGTTCGGACGCCGCCGCCGGAGGTCGGCGATACTGGAGCGCATGCCCGACTCGCCGCGCCGTTCCCGACGCGCTCGCGTGCGCGCGAGCCTCCACAATTCGATCGGCGACATCGCGTTCGGGATGGAGGACGGAGCCGTCTCGATCGCCGGGCTCGTCTTCGGCGTGGCCGCGAGCACGAACGACCCGCAGGTCGTCCTCCTTGCCGGCGCGAGCGGAGCGGCGGCGGGCGCCGTTGCGATGATGGCCGGCACGTACCTCGACGTGCAATCGACCCGGGATCGAGCGATCGCCCTGCGCGAGGAGGCCGCCCGCTCGGTGGCCGAGGATCCCCAGGGTCACTGCCGGCGGATCGAGGGGCGTCTCCGCGCCGACGGCTTCACCGAGGAGGAGGCGGCGGCCGTCACCTCCGCGCTCGCGCGCAACCCGGCGGCGATGCTCGACTTCGTCACCTCGATCGAGCTCGGGATCGGCTCCGCGCCGCACGAATCGCCGGCGATCCATGCCGGTTGGATGTTCGCCGCGGACCTGGTCGCGGCCTCGACGCCGGTCATTCCCTTCGCGATCCTGCCCTTCGACGCTGCTCGTGTCGCCTCGATCCTCCTGACGACGCTGCTGCTGGTGGGACTCGGGATCGGGCGGTCGCGGGTCGCCCGGACGGCGATGTTCCCCACCGTGCTCCAGACGCTCGCGATCGCCGCCGCGGCCGCCGCCGCGGGTGTGCTCATCGGTCGACTCGTCACGGGCTGAACCAGCCGGGCGAGCGCGGGACCAGGCGTGGGACCAGGCGAGCACCGGATCGCGGCCGCCGGGCGAGCGCCCGGTTGCGCCCGGGCCGGCGAGACTCCTGGCGCCCGACCCGGTCGTCTTCGTGGCCGGGCGGCGACGCTTACCGCAGGACGAGGAAGGCGTCCACGTCCACGCGGGGCCGACCGCGCGTGCCGAGCACCCGGATCTCCACCGTGTGCGACCGAGCGGGGTCCACGGCCCGCTGGTAGAGCACCATCCGGCTCAGGAGGATCCGCGAGTAGGCGCTCACCGTGGCGATGCGGACCCCGTCGATCCGGACCTCGAAGCTCCCGCGGTTGCTCGCCTTGCGGCCGACGATCGCGACGGCGGAGCCTCGGAAGGTGAAGCGCATCCACGCCCCGGTCGTGCCCGCGTAGCGGAATCGGCCGCCGATCGCCGTCGCCGAGCGGAAGCTCGTCCAGCCAGCGCTGCGGGTGACGCCGGTGCCGACCTCCGAGGTCACGGCGACCTGGACCGCCGGCGCGGTGGCCCAGTCCCCGACGTTGCCCGGGGCGTCCACGGCGCGGACCGCATAGGCCCGGGACGTGGCGAACGGGATCCTCCGCGTCGCGCTCCGGGTGGTCCCGCCGGTCGTGGCGACGGCCTGTGGGGAGAGCCCCCCGGCTCGCTCGCCCACCTGGTACCGGGCGATCGGCGACTGGTCGGTCGCGGCCTTCCAGGAGAGGAGGAGCGGGGCTTCGGTGAGGGTGGCCTGCACGCCGGCCGCGAACGCGGCGACGGGAGCGGCCGCGATCGGGGGCTCGTTCTCCACGACGACGGGGATCCGGACGTCGCGGACGCGCAGGTTCCGGTAGGCGCCCCGCACGACGACCTCGTACGTGCCCGCTCGCGTGCCCGGCGGCACGACGATCCGGACGGTGCTCGCCGAGGCGGCGCCCCAGAGCGTCGTGGCGCCGGTGATCGAGGCCGAGAGCGGGCCGTCCGTGCTCGCGATGCCGAGCCAGATCGGCTCGATGAAGTTCGTACCGCGGCGGGCTGTGTACGGGACCGCGAACGTCGTTCCCATTTCGTTCGTCACGAGCCCCCCGGACGGGAGCGTGACGCCTGGCGAGAAGGAACCGAGTGGGCCGAGCCGAGAGACGTCGAGGAGGATGTCGGGGCTGCCATCGGGATCGGTCGAGGTCTTCCAGTTCCGGTTGCCGAGGTATTGGAGCGCCCAGCGCACCTCCGACGGCGAGGCGCCGGGGCGCGAGGCGAGGTAGAGGGCGGCCGCGCCGGTCACGTGGGGTGCCGCCATTGACGTTCCCGACGAGTACCCGTAGGACTGCCCGCGCATCGTCGAGTAGATGCACTTGCCGGGCGCCATGAGGTCCACGTCGTAGCCGTAGTTCGAGAAGTCGGCAAACGTGTCGTCCTGGTCGTAGCCGCCCCAGCTCCAGCAGCGATTGCCCCCGAGCCCGCCGGGCTTCCCGTCCGAGTCGGCGAGGGCCGAGACGGTGATCACCTCGTCGTAGGCGGCCGGGATACGGTGCGTCGCCGACGCCGAATCATTCGCCGCCGCCGCCACGACCGTGATGCCGCGCTGCGTCACCCGGCAGATCGCCTGGTGGAGGACGTCATCGTTCGTCTGGCCGCAGTTGTGGTCGTCGGAGCCCCACAGCGTGACCGACATGTTCACGGCCTCGATGAGGGGTCGGGAGGCGTCGGCCGGGTCGGCCTTGCCGCTGATCCATTCGAGCCCGCAGATCCACCACGAGAGGCGGCCCTCGCCCTTCGCGTCGAGGATCCGGACCGCCCAGAGGCGGGCACCCGGTGCCACGCCGACGACGCCGGAGCCATTGTCGATCGCCCCGACCGTGCCGGCGACGTGGGTGCCATGGCCCTGCTCGTCGATCCAGTTCGCCCGGTCCGAGCTCGTGCAGTTGTACCCGCCGACCACGTTGAGCTCGGAGTGGGTCGGGTCGATCCCGGTGTCGTAGATCGCGACGTCCGCGTCGACGCGCTGGTCGCTGCCGTCGATCGCCGCGGCCCCGCTGAGGGGCCCGTAGACGCGCCGGATCCCGTTCGGGATCGACTGCCCGGCGAGGGCCTCGCTGGCCGGAATCGTCGCGTCGGGCACGATCGCGTCCACGCGCGGGTCGGCAGCCAGCGTCGCGAGCTCCTCGGGGCTCACGGTCGCGGCGTACCCTTGCAGGGCGGTGTCGAACGTTCGCTCCACGTCGGCGCCGATCTGGCGGGCCCGGGACGCCGCCGCGAACGGGTCGACGTTCGGGTCGAGGACGACGATGACGTGGCCGTCGGCCTCGGCGACCTCTGCGGGGGTCGCGACGTCGGCCGGCGCGGGATCGGGGGGAACCACTTCT
>JBBSAS010000190.1:0-3989 GCA_038252055.1 Candidatus Limnocylindrales bacterium | reverse complement strand
GCGGCCTGGGGCTCCTCGCGTTCGTGCGGCCGCCGCGGCGCTGACGTCCGGCGCGGCGCCGCTGCCCCGACCGGGCCGACTCGCGGCGCGGCGCCGCTGCCCGACCGTCCCGGGGCGCCAGGCCTGTTCGGGCGATGTGGCACTTGGCGACGCGCCCGGCAGCCCGCGACGATCGCGGCATGGCCACCCCGCCGCCCGAGCTCACCGGCCCGACGAAAGCCCTCTCGGACGCCAGCCGAACGCTCTTCCGTTACGCGAACCGATACGCCATGGTGCCGGTCCACCGGGCGGGTCTCGCCGCGTGGCTGGGCAATCCCCTCACCGGCTGGCAGTGCCTCCTGGCGACGACCGGCCGCCGTTCCGGCCTGCGCCGCTATACGCCCGTGGGATACCTGGTTGCCGAGGGCGCCGCGTGGATCATGGCCGGCTATGGCACCGAGACCCTCTGGTACCTGAACATCCTGGCCGACCCGCGGGTCGAGCTGCTCCTGCCCGACCGGCCACCGTTCGCGGCCCTGGCCGCGGTGGAAACCGATCCAGCCGTCCGCTCCCGGATCCTCCCCGCCCTCTCCCGTTCGATGGCCCTGCCCGCGTCGATGATCGGCTGCTTCCCGCCGACCGCCCACCGACGAGCGAATCCTCGACTGCACGTCCTGGGTCCCGCTCCTCCGGATCACGCCGGCGGACGGCACGGCCCTCGCGCCCGGGCCGGACGATCCCGGCGGCCCCGCATGGACCTGGCGCCAGGCGCTGGCGCTTGGTGCGACCCTCGCCGGGCTGCGAACCATCGTCCGGTGCATCCGGAGCTGAACCGGTCCGTGCGCCGGCGCTGACCGTTCGTCCGAGCGAACGGATCGCTCTGACCGAGCTGGGGTCAGGCCGCGCGGTCCGGCCGCGGTCAGGTCTCGACGAGGTCCGCGAACGCGCCGTCCCGGACGAAGCGTGTCACCGCCTCGATGTCCGCGCTCATCTCGCGGTCGGCCTCGAGCCGGGGCGCGACCTCGCGGATCCGTCGATGGACCTCGGCGACGCCCACGCCCGGCAGCGGCGGCTGCGGCTTCGGCACCCGGGCCGCGCCGGCGGCCTCAGACACGCCGACCTCCGCTCCCACGAGGTCCCGTCGCAGGTCGAGCGCCTGCGCCCCCACGAGCAGCTCCAGGGCCAGGATCCGCTCCACGTTGGCGAGGACGTCGCGGGCGTGGCGCGCCGCGGCCGCGCCCATCGAGACGTGGTCCTCCTGGTTCGCCGACGTCGGGATCGAGTCGGCCGAGGCCGGGTGGACCAGGACCTTGTTCTCCGACGCGAGGGCCGCGGCGGTGTACTGCACGATCATCATCCCGGAGTTCAGGCCGCTCGCCGGGGAAAGGAACGGCGGCAGCCCTCCATTGAGGCGGGCGTCCACGAGGAGGGCGATCCGCCGCTCGCTGATGGCCCCGAGCTCGGCGATCGCGAGCTTCGCGAAGTCGAGGGCCAGGGCGATCGGCTCGCCGTGGAAGTTCCCGCCCGAGATGACGAGCCCGCCCCCGGTCGCGGCCGCGTCGGCGTCGGCGACGCCGCCCTCGGGGAAGACCAGCGGGTTGTCGGTCGCCGCGTTCATCTCGACGTCGAGGACGCGCCGCAGGTGATCGAGCGCGTCGCGGACCGCGCCGTGGACCTGGGGCACGCACCGCAGCGAATAGGGGTCCTGCACCTTGTGGGCGGAGGCGTGGTGGTGAGCCATGAGCCCGGAGTCGCGGAGCAGGTGGCGCATCTCGGCGGCCACAGCCACCTGGCCCGGGTGCGGGCGGGCGAGCTGGTAGGCCGCTGCGTACGCGACGTCCGTCCCAAGCAGCGCCTCCACCGACTGGGCCGCCGCGACCGACGCGGTCCGGGCCAGGCGGTCGGCGTCGGCGAGGAGCAGCGCGCCGATCGCGCTCATCAGCTGGGTCCCGTTGAGGAGCGCCAGCCCCTCCTTCGCCTCGAGGACGAGCGGCGCCAGGCCGGCCTCGCGGAGGGCGAGCAGGGCCGGCATCACGTGGCCGCCCATCTCCACCTCGCCGCGACCGATGAGCGGGAGGGCGAGGTGGGCGAGCGGGGCGAGATCGCCCGAAGCGCCGACGCTCCCCTGGGCCGGCACGACCGGGTGGATCCCGTGGTCGAGGAAGGCGAGGAGGCGGTCCACGAGCCCGGGCCGGCAGCCGGAGTGCCCGAGGGCCAGGGTGTTCGCCCGCAGGAGGAGCATCGCCCGGACGACGTCGCGGGGCAGGGCCGGCCCCACGCCCACGGCGTGGCTCACGAGGAGATTCTCCTGGAGCTGCCGCGCGTCCGCCGGGGCGATGACCGTGGTCGCGAGGTCGCCGAACCCGGTCGTGATCCCGTAGACGACGGTGCCGGACCGCACGAGGCGCTCTATGACCGCCCGCGCCTCCTCCATCCGCGCACGGGCGTCCGCGTCGAGGGCCACCGGGGCGCCAGCGCGGGCGACCGCCTCGACGTCGGCGAGCGTCAGGTCGGCCCCGGTGAGGACAACGGTGCCGGCCGGGGCACCGGGCGCCGGGCGCCCGGGCTCGACGTGCGGGGCGCCGGGGTGGTCGGGCGGGCGCGGCGGCAGCTGGCTCACGCCGCCGAGGATAGTCCCCGCTGGGCTCCCCCGGCCAGCGTTCGTCCCCCGGCGGGCGTTTCCGGTCGCGTCTCGCACCTGCCGGCCGCCCCACGTCGGCCGGCTCGCGTATGCTCCCGCGAATGCTCGTCTTCATCGACCAGATCGTCATCCCCTTCCTGGAGTCGCTCTACGGAGCCGTCGGCTACCTCGGCGTCATGCTGGCCATGGCGATCGAGTCGGCGATGGTACCCCTGCCCTCGGAGCTGATCCTCCCGTTCGCCGGCTTCCTGGTCTCCGATCCCACCCAGGTCGAGCCGCTGACCGGCGGACCGTGGAGCTTCTGGATCGTCGTGATCGTGGCGACGATCGGGAACACCGTGGGCTCGCTCGTCGCCTACGCGATCGGCGCCTATGGCGGACGACCGTTCCTCGAGCGCTATGGCCGCTACCTACTCATCCGTGAGCACGAGATCGAACTTGCAGACCACTTCTTCGCCCGGTGGGGCGCCCAGACGGCGTTCTTCAGCCGGTTGCTGCCGATCGTTCGGACCTTCATCAGCTTCCCGGCGGGGGTCGCCCGGATGGATCTCCGCACGTTCGTCGCCTACTCGACCGCGGGCGCCTTCCTCTGGTCCACGGCGCTCGTCTGGGCCGGCGTCCAGCTCGGCGCGAACTGGGAGGAGATCCGGCACGCGCTCCAGCCGTTCGACCTCCTGATCGCGGTCGGGGTCGTCGTCCTCGTTCTCGCGTTCCTCTGGTTCCGGCTCGGGCGCCCATTGCCTGGCCGCGGCCACCGCCACGACCCAGGTGGCGAGTAGGGTCAGGCTCCGGGCGCGAGCTCCCAGGGCGCCTGGCCGGGCGCGGCGACGTGGGAGACGTCGTTGACGGTGAGGATCCGCGCGCTCTCGGGTCGCGCACCGGTGGGCCAGCGGAGCACCGTCAGGTTCGCCTGTCCCTGCGCGAACCGCCGGCGGTACTCTCGGACGGGGACGCCGATCGCCACGCAGAGGAGGACCCGGTTGAGCGTGCTGTGGGCGACCGCGAGCACGACGGGGTCACCGGACGGGGCGGGGCCGCCGGACGGCGCATCGCCGGATGCCGCACGGCCGTCGGATGCCCCGCGGCCGTCCACGGCGCGATCGGCCGCCCAGGCGAGGAGATCCACGAGGAACGACCGGGCCCGGACCGCGACATCCGCGCCGGACTCGCCGCCCGGACACGCCAGGCTCCCCGGGTCGGCCACCCAGCGGGCACGGACAGCGGCATCGCTAGCGTCGACCTCCTCGTACGTCAGCCCCTCCCAGGCGCCGTAGTCCATCTCCATGAGCCGGGGGTCGCGTTCGACCGGTCGCCCGCGGGCGACCGTCTCGGCCGTCTGCACGGCCCGCCGGAGGGGGCTGCTGACGAT
>JBBSAS010000189.1:0-3999 GCA_038252055.1 Candidatus Limnocylindrales bacterium | reverse complement strand
TCGACCGGCGCGGCCCCTGCGGGCGAGATCACCCGGAAGCGGTGGTGGAGCTCCGTGATTCCCGTCGCGAGGCCGGCCGAGACCGAGCAGTACTTCGTCGCCGAGAGCTCGATCGCCCGTCGCACGGCCTCGACGTCCACCGCCGGACCCTCCACCTCGTGGAGCACGGTGACGCGCCGGAACGCGTGCGGATGGACGGTTCGCTGCTCCGCTTCGATCTGGAGTCCGTAGCGGGTGACGTCCTGGCGCTTCTTCTCGAGGATCGTGATCACGTCCATCGCGGTGCACCCGCCGATGGCCGCCGCGAGGATCTCGACCGGCCGAGCGCCGGTGCCGCCCGCATCGTTGTCCATCGCGATCTCGAAGCCGGACCCGGTCCGGGCAACGAAACGGAGCCCGCCCTCGCGGCGGAGCTCGACGGTCTTGGTGGCCATGGATGCTGTCTCCTCGGTCGTGTGTTCGGGCGGCGTGCCGTGCGTCGGCTCGGTCGGCGTGCCGTGCGTCGGCTCGGACGGCGTGGCGTGCGCGCGCGGAGCGCCAGTCTACCTCGCTGCTTGCGTACTTGCGCAACTCCTGGAATCGGCGGGCGTGGTGGCTGGGGCGAACGCCCCATCGAATGGAACGTGGGCGACAGCGACTCGGCTCGCGCTCCGCCCGGCCCCAGCCCCGGCGCCCCAGCCCCGACCGGCTTTCGCCCCACGAAAGACCTGACCGTCGGGTCCTGGCCGGCGGCCCGAATCCGTCGACACTCGTCGTGTCACGAAGGTCCTTGGCCGGCTCGACCAGGATCCCGCGCGATATCGTGGCCCTGCGACGGATCTCGACCTGCCGCGGCCTCCCGACCGTCCGTTCTTTCGTGCCACGAAAGGCGAGGAGCGGAATCGTCGTGGTGCGACGGATTCGGGCGATTCGGAGGCGCGGGACGGTTCGCGCGGACACCACGCCGCAGCAGGAGCGGATCGGAAACCGGCCGAGGAGGAGGGGTCGTGCGAGGCTCCACGTGCCGGGAGGTTCGCCGACGCGCCGGATCTACGCCACCGGCGCCTCGAACTGCTCGTGGTAGAGCCGCGCGTAGAGGCCGTCCATCGCGAGGAGCTCGTCGTGGCGGCCCCGCTCCACGATCCGGCCCCGCGCGTAGACGAGGATCAGGTCGGCGCGCAGGATCGTGGAGAGGCGGTGGGCGATCGCGATCGTCGTGCGGCCCTCCATGAGCCCTTCGAGGGCGGCCTGGATGAGCCGCTCGGATACCGTGTCGAGGGCCGACGTCGCCTCGTCGAGGATCAGGATCCGGGGATCCTTCAGGAGGACCCGGGCGATCGCGATCCGCTGCTTCTCGCCGCCCGACAGCTTGTAGCCTCGTTCGCCGACCACCGTCTCGTAGCCCTCGGGGAGCTCGAGCACCCGCTCGTGGATCGCCGCCGCCCGGGCCGCGGCTTCGAGCTCCGCCTCCGTCGCCTCGGGACGGGCGTACTGGAGGTTGTCGCGGATCGAGGCGTGAAAGAGGTACGTCTCCTGGGTCACGACCCCGATCGTCCGACCGAGGGAGGCGAGGGTGATCCCCCGGACGTCGAGGCCATCGATCTCCACCGCCCCGCTGTCCACGTCGTAGAGGCGCGGGACGAGGTAGGTGGTCGTCGTCTTGCCGGACCCGGACGGGCCGACGAGGGCGACCAGCTGGCCCGGGAGCGCCTCGAAGTCGATCTCCTCGAGCGCGAACGCCGCCGGCCTCGCTGGCGGTGCGAGGGCCTCGGCCTCGGGTGCGAGGGGCTCGGCCTCGGGTGCGAGGGGCTCGGCATGGGGGGCCGCGGCGTCCACGGTCGGCGCGACCGCCGCGGCCGCAGCCGCGGCGTCCTTCGGCGACACCGGCCCCAGTCCCTCCTCGAGCGCCTCCGTCGCGATCGGCTCGACCACCGCGTCGGCGATCGCCTCGTCCGGCGTCGCGTGCGCGGCGTGCGCGTGCCGGCCGGACGCCACCGCCTCCAGGGCCCGCTCCGACGGGACCGCCGCCGACGGATAGCGAAACCAGACCCGGTGGAAGCGGACCCGTCCACGCAGGGTCGAAGGCTCGAGGGTCACCGCGCTCGGCGCATCGACGATCTCAGGGTCCAGGTCGAGGTACTCGAAGATCCGGTCGAAGAGGGCCAGCGAGCCGGCGATCTCCACCTGGACGTTGAGGAGCTGGCCCATCGGGAAGAAGAGGCGGCTCTGGAGGGTGGTGAAGGCGACGATGTCGCCGGCCGTGGGGGCCGATGGGTCGCCGTTCATGGCGAGGACCGCGGCGAGCCAGTACACGAAGGCGGGGATGATGCTGAAGATCGTCCCGATCACCATGAAGAACCAGCGCCCCACCATCGCCTGGCGGAGCTGGAGGCGCGCGAGGCCGCGGTTCAGGCCCCGGAACCGTTCGTTGGCGGCGTGCTGCTGCCCGAACGTCTTCGTGAGGAGGACCCCGGAAACGCTCAGCGTCTCCTCGGTCACGGCGGTCATGTCGGCCAGCGCCTTCTGGGTCTCGGTGGAGACAGACCGGCGGACGCGCCCGACCCGCTGGGTCAGGAGGAGGAAGATCGGGAGCATCCCGAGCGAAAGCAGGGTCAGGCGCCAGTCGATGATCACCATCGCGATGACGGTCGAGATCACCACCGCCACGTTGGAGGCGACGCTCGTCGCGGTATCGGTGACGACTGCCTGGACGCCGCCCACGTCGTTCGCGAGACGGCTCTGGATCTCCCCGGTTCGAGTCTCGGTGAAGAAGCGCAGCGGCAGGCGCTGGAGGTGCGCGTACAGGGCGTTGCGGAGGTCCTGCATGACGCTCTGGCCGATGACGTTGTTGAGGTACGTCTGGCCGAGGCCGATGAGTCCGGTGACGATCGGGGTCACAATCATCAGGCCGACGAAGAGGTAGAGGTTCGTGTAATCGCGGCCGATGATCACCTGGTCGGTCAGGAGCTTGAGCATGATCGGGTTGATGAGCCCCAGCAGGCTCGTCGCCACGATCGCGACGACGACGACCGCGACCTGGGCGCGGTAGGGCCGGAAGAAGGCGATGATGCGGACCAGGGTTCGCCGGCGGCGCTCCGGCGGGATGGGCGGCGGCAGCTCCCGGCCCCCGAGCGCCCCTCGCGCCAACCGGCCCGCGCCCCCGCGCCCCGTCACCTGGTCGTGACGGCGGGTGTGTCGGTCTCGACGACCGCGTGCTCCTCCAGCCAGCGCTCGGCGTCGATCGCCGCCCGGCAGCCGTCACCGGCGGCCGTGATCGCCTGGCGGTAGCGGTGGTCGTGGACGTCGCCGGCGATGAAGATGCCCTCGATCGCTGCGTGGGTCTCGTGGTCGACGACGAGGTAGCCCTTCTCGTCCTTCTCGAGCCAGCCCTCGAACGGGGCCGTGTTGGGGCGATGTCCGATCGCGAGGAAGAAGCCGCCGACCGGCAGGTCGCTCGTCTCGCCGGTCTTCGTGCTCCGGAGGCGGACCCCGGTGACCTTCTCGTCCCCGAGCACCTCGTCGACGATGACGCTGCGGTGGATCTCGATCTGCGGGCTCGCTTCCACCCGGGCCTGCATGATCTTGCTGCCCCGGAACTCGTCGCGACGGTGCAGGAGGTGAACCGTGCTGGCGAAGCGGGTGAGGTAGAGGGCCTCCTCGGAGGCCGTGTCGCCGCCGCCCACCACGGCGACCTCCTGGCCGCGGAAGAAGAAGCCGTCGCAGGTCGCGCAGGCGGAGACGCCGCGCCCCCGGAGGCGCTCCTCGGACTCGAGGCCGAGCCAGAGCGCGGACGCGCCGGTCGCGACAATGACGGCCTGGGCCCGGTACTCCAAGCCGCCGGCCCAGACCGCAAACGGCCGACTGGAGAAGTCGACCCGATCGGCCTCCGCGTCGACGATCGTCGTCCCGAAGCGTTCGGCCTGGGCCCGGAAGCGTTCCATCAGCTCGGGCCCCTGGATCCCGTCGGGGAAGCCCGGGTAGTTCTCGACGTCGGTGGTGATCGTCAGCTGGCCGCCGGGC
>JBBSAS010000188.1:0-4009 GCA_038252055.1 Candidatus Limnocylindrales bacterium | reverse complement strand
CGGGCCCACGGCAGGGCGGCGCGGGCGCGACACGCGGCGGGTGGAAACACGGCAGGAGGATCCGATCGACCATGCTGACCCCGACCGAGGCCGCGACGCGGCGGCACTTCCGCTCGAAGGTGGACTCGATCCGGCCGACCTCCGGCTTCGACGACGTTTCGCTCGCGCCCGGCACGGAGACTGTCGAGCCGAACGACGTTTCGCTCGAGCAGGACTTCGCCGGCATCGAGCTCCGGATCCCCGTGCTGGCCGCCGCGATGGATGCCGTCGTCGACGCGCGGAGCGCGGGCGTGCTGGCCGGGCTCGGTGGGCTGGCCGTGTTGAACCTGGAGGGCGTCCAGGCCCGCCACGAGGACCCGGCGCCCGTCCTGGCGCGGATCGCTGCCGCGGACCCGGCCGAGATCCAGGCCGTGCTCACGGAGGCCTACGCGCCGCCCGTCCGCGAGGAGCTCGTCGCCCACCGGATCGCCGAGATCGCCGCCACCGGCTCGAAGGTCGCCGTCGCCGCCACCCCGGCCGTGGCCCGCCGGTTCGGGCCATTCTGTGCCGAGCACGGCGCCGACCTCTTCCTCGTCCAGAGCCAGGTGAGCAGCGCCCGCCACCTCGCCACGGAGTACGAGCCGCTCAGCCTGGCCGACTTCGCCCGCCTGATGCCGATCCCGGTCGCGGTCGGGAACACGACCCACGCTGGCGCCGCATTCGCCGTCATGGAGCAGGGGGCCGCCGCCGTCTTCGTGGGCGTCGGGCCCGGCGCTGCCTGCACGACGCGCGAGGTGCTCGGGATCGGCATTCCCCAGGTGACGGCGATCAGCGACGTGGCCGCGGCGCGCGATGCGTTTTTCGCCGAGACCGGTCGCTGGGTCCCCGTCGTCGCCGACGGCGGCATGAAGAAGGGCGGGGACATCGCGAAGGCGATCGCGGCCGGGGCCGACGCCGTGATGCTCGGCTCGCCGCTGGCGCGCGCCGAGGAGGCGCCCGGTCGCGGCATGAACTGGGGGATGGCCGCTCCCTCGGCCGTGCTGCCGCGGGGGACCCGGATCGCGGTCGGCACGAGCGGGCCGATGCGCGAGATCCTCTTCGGGCCGTCGCACGTCACCGACGGAACGCAGAACCTCGTTGGTGCCCTCCGCCAGTCGATGGCGGCCCTCGGCGCCCGCACCCTCCGCGATATGCAACAGGTCGAGATCGTCTACGCGCCCTCGGTCGCCACGGAGGGCAAGTCGTGGCAACTCCGGGGGAGATAACGACGCTGACGAGGCGACCCAAGACGGGCCTGGACATGCGGACGGGCGCAGGGCCGCTCTCCGAGCTGGTGCACGGGTGATGGCCGCCCCGTACGACGAGCAGCTCGTGGCCTGGGGCAAGGTCGTCCTCCTCGAAACGACCGGGCGCATCTCGGGTCGGGTCGCCCGCGCCACCGTGGGCTTCATCGAGGAGCCGGACGGTAGCCTCGTCGTCGCGGCCGGGGATCCGGGGGCTGCGTGGGCCGCGAACCTCCTCGCCGGGCCGGCGTGCCACGGCACGATCGGCGCGGCTCGCCGCCCCTACCGGGCTGAGGAGCTCGAGGACGCCGAGCGCGCCCGCGCGATCGCCGAGCTCATCGCGAAGTACGGCACGCCCGCCGAACGGCTCGGTGCCGGGCCGGCGTTCCGGCTCCGCCCGAGCGAGGGCGCCTGACCGGGGAACCCCGGCCGTGTCCGGCGGCGGCGCTGTCCGACCGCGCCCGGCCGTCCCTACTTCAGGACGCCGTAGCGGACGACGAGGCGGACCCCGGTGATCGAGTAGCGGAACGGTCCGGGGCCGCCCCAGGCGCTTCCCGGAGCGAGCGTGTCGATCGCCGCCCGCACGGTCCGCCCGGAGGCGATCCCGCTCAGGCTCGTGATCGTGTGCCCGTAGAAGGCGGTGGTGCTCATCCCGACCGAGGCCCGGCTTCGCGACGTGCTGTAGACCGACGACCAGCTGCCGCCGCTCCAGGGGATCAGGCCGATCCGCGGCGCGGTCGCCCCGGTCCACGACCCTCGCACCTGGAACGAGAGCGAGAGGTAGGTCGTCGCCGACGGCAGGGTGAACTGGTACCCGGCCGCGACCCAGTCGAGCGATTTCGTCGTCGCCAGGGTCAGGGCGCTCGTGCTTCGCGAGCTCCACGGGGAGACGACCGCCGCGTCCGCGCTCGAGCCGAACGAGTAGTTGCGGGGTCCCGGCGCGACGTTGATCGTCGCGGTCTTCCAGTACATCGTCTTCCGCGACAGCGTGATGTACGAGCGGTAGATCTTCTTCGCCCCGTACGCGTCGGTGAGGACCTGGACGACCTGGTAGCGGCCCGACGGCAGGATGGAGCCGCTCAGCTTCCGGCCGTTCCAGCTGTACGCGTACGGTCCCGTCCCGAGCGAGTACGTCTTCGTCCGGACGCGGGAGCCCGAGGACGAGTAGATCCGAATCGAGACCGAGATCCGTTCGAGGCGGTTCCCCCGGACGAGCCGCGCGTCGCCGAAGCCATCCTTCACCGGGTAGATCGACGTCCCGCTCGTGCCGACGCCGGTCGCGGCGACGGTGTTCGCGACGACGGTCCGCGTCTGCGTGGCGGGAATGCCGGCCGTGAAGTTCACGGTAGCCGCCGCGTCGGGGACGTACGTTGCGACGACGGTGCGGCTCCCGGCCGCCAGGGCCGGCGAGGCGTACGAGGCGGCGCCTGCGGCGACCGGGACCGTCCTCTTGAGCGAGCCATCGACGCGGAACTGGACCGAGCCCGTGACCGGGACCGTCACGCCGCTCGCCTCGGGGACGAGGACGGCCGTGAACGTGAGCGGCACGCCCGTCTCCCACTTCGACGGGCTCGACAGGACGACGTTCACCGGCGACGTCCCGACCGACTGGGTGAAGACAGCGGAGGTCGCGGCGCCGAAGTTGCCGCCGTCGCCGGAGTAGACGGCGGTGATGTCGTGCTCGCCGATCTCGAGGGTGGAGGTGGTGAACGCCGCGGTTGGGGCCCCGGCCACCTCGACGAGGTCGATCGGGCCGGAGAGGTCGGTGGTGCCCTCGAAGAAGGTCACGGTGCCGGTGGGCGTGCCCGTCGGCCAGTCCACGATCGCCGTGAACGTCACCGGCACGCTGCCGGCGGAGGGGTTCGTGCTGGACGTGACGGCCGGGACGGCGACCGCCGGCTCGATCGTGAGGGTCCCGGGCACGAAGGTCGTGACGGCGTAGTTCGGGGCGGCAAGGGTGCCGGCCGTGCAGCTGATCGCGGCGGTGCCGACGTCATCGGTCGCCAGGACCGTGCTGCTGCAGCTCGGGGATCCCGTGAGCCCGGCGCTCACCGCGTTCTCGCCGAGCACGTAACCGGAGACGGCGCCGACGAGCGTCGGGTTCTCGAGGCCGTACGGGCGGCTCGCATCGTGGGCCGTGACGGTCAGCGATGCCGGCGTGACGGTCAGGCTGCCCTGGGCGAAGGTGTAGGTGTAGTTCGCCGTGGAGAGCGCGCCCTGCGCGCAGGTGATCGGGTAGATCCCGATGCTGGAGCCGGCCGAGGCCGGCGTCGTGCAGGACGGGGTGCCGGGTGCGTCGGAGCCGACGAGCCCGCTGATCGTCGCCGTCAGGACGGGGTTGGACGAGCCGTAGGGACGACTCACGTTGTCTGCGGTGACCGTGGCGGCCTTCTTCGCGACGACGAAGGTGCGCGTCACCGGCGCTGCGGGAAGGTAGTTCGCGTCGCCCGCCTGGTCGGCGCGGATCGTGCAGGTGCCCGCCCCGACGATCGTGATGGTTCCGCCGGCCGCGGTGCAGACCGACGGGGTCGTCGATGCGAGGGCCACGGGGAGCCCGGACGACGCGGTCGCAGGCGGGTCGAAGGGCGCATCGCCGTAGGTCTTCGCTGCCGGCTGGGCGAACGTGATGGTCTGGGTGGCGCCGGCGACCGTGACGTCGCGGTCGACCGGGGTGGCGGCGTTCCAGGTGGCGGTGCCGGCCTGGCTGGCCCGGATCGTGCAGATCCCCGCGCTGACGATCGTGACCT
>JBBSAS010000187.1:0-4023 GCA_038252055.1 Candidatus Limnocylindrales bacterium | reverse complement strand
GCCGCCCGCCTCGTTCACGCCCGGCACGCCGGCGCCCGAAGGACAGGTGACCCGGACCGGCGAGATCGGCGTCCTCGCCACGGCCCTCGAGGACTCGCTCGGCGCGATCGAGTCGCAGCGCCAGCTCACGACGATCGGTCCGGTCATCTCGTCAGAACTCACCCAGCAGGCGTTCCTCCTCGTCCTGATCGGCTCCCTCGGGATCGTCCTCTGGATGACCTTCCGGTTCCGGGACTTCCGCTTCGGGATGACCGCCCTCGCGGCGCTTGTCCACGACGTGATCGTCGTCGTCGGGGCCTTCGCGATCCTCGGCACGCTCTTCGGTCTCGAGGTGGACGGGCTCTTCGTGACGGCGATGCTGACGATCATCGGCTTCTCGGTGCACGACACGATCGTCGTCTACGACCGGATCCGGGAGAACCGGGCGCGCCACGCCGGCGAGCGCTTCACGACCATCGTGAACCACTCGATCCTCCAGACGCTTGCCCGCTCGATCAACACGAGCCTGGTCGTGGTCTTCAGCCTGACCGCGCTCTTCCTGTTCGGTGGCGACTCGATCCGGCCCTTCATCCTGGCGCTCCTGATCGGCATCATCTCGGGGACCTACTCGTCGATCTTCAACGCGGCCCCGCTCCTGACGGTCTGGGAGGAGTGGGAGGCTCGCCGCAAGGATCGGGCCACGCCCGGCCGTCCAACCCGCCGCGCCCCGGCGTGACCGCCGGCACGGGCCTCGGCCGCAGTGGCACGCCGGATACGGCGGAGATGAGCGGCTCGTGCGATCCTCCGGCCATGCTGACCCCCCGGTACCGCTGGCGCTATCCGGACCGCACGCCTATTGACGAGGCGTACGTCGCGGCGGTGGCCACCCACGGTGGCTCGGCGCTCCTGGCCCGGGTGCTTTCACGGCGGGGCGTGGCGCTCGACGAGCTCGCTACCTTCTTCGGCCCTGCCGCCGCCGGCCTCCACGACCCGGGGCTCCTGCCCGACGCGGAGGTCGTCGTGGCACGCGTCCGACGGGCCCGGGAGTCGGGCGAGCCCGTTCTCGTGGTCGGCGACTTCGACGCGGACGGGCTGACGGGTCTCGCCATCCTCGTCATCGCCCTCCGGAGGCTGGGGCTCGACGTCGAGGCCCATGTCCCGAGCCGGGCCGGGGACGGCCACGGTCTCTCGCTCCGCGCCGTGGAGGCTGCCCGTTCCGCAGGACGCACGCTCCTGTTCACCGTGGACACCGGGACCTCGAGCGTCGCGGAGGTCGCCGCGGCTGCAGCTGCGGGGATCGACGTCATCGTCACTGACCACCACCGGGTGCCGGAGGTGCGGCCACCGGCGATCGCCCTCGTGAACGCGCACCGGCCCGAAGCGGCGTACCCGGACCGGCGCCTCGCCGGGAGCGGAATCGCCCTCAAGGTGGCCGCCCTCCTCCTCGACCGGCTCGGCGGGATCGCCCCGGCTACCACCACGGCAGAGCTCGCGGATCTCGCGGCGATCGGCACGGTCGCCGACGTCGCCCCGGTCCTCGGCGAAAACCGCTCGATCGCGCGACTCGGCCTGGAGCGCATCCGGACAGGCCCGCGGCCCGGGATCGCCGCCCTCCTCGCCGCAGCCGGCGTGGACCCCGCGGCGGCGACGCTCGAGACGGTCTCGTTCGCCCTTGCGCCGCGGCTGAACGCGGCGGGCCGGATGGGCGACGCCGCAACCGCGTCCGACCTCCTCCTGGCGCCCGACGCCGCGTCGGCCGCGCACCTGGCCGCGCAACTGGAACAGGCGAACGTCGCACGCCGGGACGTCACCCGGCTCGCCGTCGCGGAGGCCCGGGTCGCCGCCGCGACCGAGGGCGCGGGCCTCGCCGCCACCGTCGTGCGGGGACCGTGGGCCGTGGGCATCGTGGGCCTCGTCGCGGCCCGGCTCGTTGACGACCTCGGCCGACCCGCCGTCGTCGCCGCGGAGCTCGACGGGAGCCTCCGGGCATCGTGCCGGGCGCCGGAGGGCTACGACCTCGCCGCGGCGCTCGCGGGCTGTGACGACCTGCTCGTGCGCCACGGCGGCCACCGTGGCGCGGCCGGGCTGGAGGTCCTCGAGAACCGCTGGGAGGCGTTCCGGGAGCGGTTCCTGGCGCTCGTCGGGGATGGCGCGCCCGCGGACCCCCGGCCGGAGCTCGTCCTCGACCTCGCCCTTCCCTCCCGGGCCGCCGACTTCCGCCTCCTCGAGCACCTCGCGCCCCTCGCCCCGGCCGGCCCGGGAAACCCGGAGCCCCTGATCGCCCTCCACGGGCTCACCGTGACCCGCGTCCGCGCTGCCGCGGGTGGCCACTGCCAGCTGACCCTTCGCCGCGACGTGGACGTGCTCGACGCGATCGCCTTCGGACGGGGTGACCTCTGCGGCGTCGTGCGCGAGGGGGACCGAGTGGACGTGGCGGGACGCCTCGCGGCGCGTCGATTCGGCGGCCTCGAGACGCTCCAGCTCGTGGCCGTCGACGTGGCCCCGGCCCGGATGGCCTCGCCCGCGCTGGTGCCGGCGCTGGCCGCGCCGGTGGCGGCGGCCGGAGTCGCCTGATGGCGGGTCGGTCGCGCTCCGGTGGTGCCCCGGGTGGTGCGCGGAGGTCGACGGGGGATCCGTACGGGTTGGCGGCCGCCCGGCCGTTCCTTGCGCCGCTCCTCTCCCTGGCGGGGCTCGCGGTCGTGGCGGCGGTCACGTTTGCCCTCCTCACCGGCGGCCTGCCGTTCCTGCCGTCTGGTGGCGGCGGCGGACCCGACAACCCGGGAACGAACCCAGCGGTCGTGCCCGGCCGCACGCCGTCGCCCAGCGCCCCGCCGGTGGTCAATCCCGACGTCGGGATCGACGGCCGGCTCGTCTACGCGAAGGCCGGGAACCTCTGGATCCAGGAGGGGACGACGACCCGCCAGCTCACGAAGACCGGGCGCGACGCCCAACCGACATGGTCGGCGGACGGGAGCTGGATCTACTTCGTCGAGACGCGGCGCAAGCTCACCCGCTTCCCGCGGGCCAACGGCGTCTACGACTACAACCTCTCGTACCCCATCCTCACCCGGATCCACCCCGACGGGACCGGACGCGAGGCGATCCTCTCCGGCCTCTACCGGACGGGCACGAACGACAAGTACGCCTGGTCGTACTTCATCCGCGATCCCGCCGTCGAGCCGAACGGGCGCTCCATCGCGGTGGTCTCCGACGGACCTGACCCCACGGCGTCCGACGTGGTCCTGGCCCTCGTGAGCGTCGCCCGCCAGCGCCTCAGCCCCCTCAAGCTTCCCGAGAATCCTCCTTACGGCCACCAGGACCCGGCCTGGAGCCCGGACGGCACGTTGCTCCTCTACGTCCGGAACGCCCGCGTCTCCGGACGAGGGGCGCCCGCGATCTGGCGCTACGAGCCGAAGACGAAGAAGAACGCGCAGCTGAGCCGGCCGGGGTACAGCGAGCCCCTCTACTCGGCCGACGGCCGCTATCTCGTGGCCACGAAGACGAGCTCGTTGGGGACCGACATCGTCGTCCTGGGTGCGCGGACGGCCAACGAGCTCCTGCGGGTGACGACGGATGGCCGCTCCTGGGGCGGGGCGTGGTCGCCGGACGGGACGCAGATCGCCTTCCTTCACCTCGACGGCTCGACGACCGACCTCTCGGTGGCCACGCTCGAGACCGACGCGGACGGCAACCTCGCGGTGAAGAAGACCGAACCGCTGACCGAGTTCAGCGGGCTCGACGCCGAGAGCCGTCCCGCCTGGTGGGGGCCCGCTCCGGCGCCTGCCGCAACGGCCACGCCGGCAGCCTCCGCGGGTGCGACCCCGTGACCGACCCGTATCTCGACCGCCTGGCCCGGCGGACGGCAGCGGCCGGGACCGTGCTCTGCGTCGGCATCGACCCGGCGCCCGAGGCGATGCCGCCAGGCTGGCCGAGCGGGCTCGCCGGGATCGAACGGTTCGCCCGGCTCGTCATCGAGTCCGCGGCCCCGCACGCGGCGGCCGTCAAGCCGAACCTCGCGTTCTTCGAGGCGTACGGGGCTGCCGG
>JBBSAS010000186.1:0-4031 GCA_038252055.1 Candidatus Limnocylindrales bacterium | reverse complement strand
CCGCGGGCTGGTCGGAGTCGGTGAAGCGGCTATGGGACGAGGACACCCGGGCGCGTCGCCCACTGCGAGTGGTCCTGCTGGGCTCGGCCCCGCTGCTCGTGGAGCAGGGCCTGTCCGAGAGCCTTGCGGGGCGGTTCGAGGTCATCCGCGTCCCGCACTGGTCACTCGCGGAGATGCGTCAGGCGTTCGGGATCAGTCTCGACGAGTACGTGTTCTTCGGCGGCTACCCGGGGGCGGCACCACTCATCGGCGACGAGGCCCGCTGGCGCCGCTACATCCTCGACGCCCTGGTCGAGACCACGATCAGCCGCGACGTGCTGCTGCTCACGCGGGTGGACAAGCCCGCGCTCCTGCGGCGCCTGTTCGAGCTCGGCTGCCGGCACTCGGGCCAGGTGCTCAGCTACACCAAGATGCTGGGGCAGCTCCACGATGCCGGGAACGCGACGACCCTCGCCCATTACCTCGATCTGCTCGCCGGCGCCGGGCTGCTGACCGGGCTGCCCAAGTTCTCCGGCAACATCATCCGCCGGCGCGGCTCGAGCCCCAAGCTCCAGGTCCTCAACACCGCCCTCTCCACTGCCCAGTCGGGCCGCTCGTTCGCCGACGCGCGCGCGGACGGCGAGACCTGGGGGCGGCTGGTCGAGTCCGCGGTCGGGGCCCACCTCGCGAACGCCGCGGCGACTGGTCCGCTCGAGCTGTCCTGGTGGCGCGAGGGAGACCGCGAGGTCGACTTCGTCCTTGCCGCTGACGGCAGTCTCGCGGCGATCGAGGTCAAGAGCGGACGGGCAGGCGCGTCGCATCCGGGGATCGCGGCGTTCAGCGCGGCGTTCGGAGGTCTGGGCCCCGTGCGACCGCTGCTCGTCGGCGGGGACGGGATCCCGCTTGAACGGTTCCTGCTCGAGCCTCCGACGCGGTGGGTGGCACGCTCCGGCCAGGGCGATGGACCCCGACGGACGTCACCCGCACCGGCAACGGCCACGTAGCCGGGACAGAGAGGTCGGTTCTGGAGGTTTGTCTCCTCCCGCCCCGACCAATGCATCTCCACCGCGAATCGAAGCCGGACCCATGCGGTCCGGCTCTCGTGTTGCCGACCGCGGGACCAGCGTCGCAACCGTCGGCGAGTCCGGAACGCTGTCAGGCCCCGGGCTCGACGTGCTTCACGCATCGGGCCAGCTTTTCATTCTCCGGTTGACATTGAAGGTTTAATGGGTCAGCATCCATCCATCCCTTCACTTTGATCGTGTGCTTGAAGGACAGGCACTGGAGGCATCGTGGCGCGGACCGTCGAGCGGCTGTGGGAGAGCGATCCCGGCGCCATGGGAGGTCGCCGTGCCAGAGCCTCGTTCCGGTACCAGGCGTTCGTCCCCGACGAGATCGCGACCCTGGCACCGATCGTCCCGTTCGAGGTCGCCGACCTGGCGGCCGACGCGGACGCGGCGATCCGGGCGCTCAACAGCCGCGCGTCGGTCGGCGGTCTCGAGGCGATGGGCCCGCTGCTCCTCAGGTCGGAGGCTGTCGCGTCGTCCCGCATCGAGGGCTACGACGTCTCCTCGCTCAACCTCGCCCGGGCGCTCATCGACCCGCGGGCCGCGCGCGGGAGTGCCCGGACGGTCGCCGCCAACGTGTCCGCCATGGAGGAGGCGATCGCCATCGCGGACGCTGATGATCCGGTGACCGTCGCCGATTTCCTCGCCGTCCACGCCACGCTGATGGCGGGAGACGAACGGGCGCGACCCGGGAAGGTGCGCGACGAGCAGAACTGGATCGGGGGCAGGCTGGACAATCCGTCGGACGCAGCCTTCGTGCCCCCGCCCGAGGACCTCGTACCGCCGCTGCTGGATGACCTGGTCGCCTTCATCGCGCGCGAGGACTTGCCGGCGGTCGCACAGGCGGCCATCGCCCACGCGCAGTTCGAGACGATCCACCCCTTCATCGACGGGAACGGCCGCGTCGGCCGGGCGCTGGTGCACGTCGTTCTCCGGCGACGCGGTGTCGCCATTCGCTTTGTGCCCCCGGTCTCCATCGTGCTCGCGGCGCGGCCGGCTGCCTACGTCGCCGGGCTCAAGGCCTTCCGAGAGGGGCGGATCGCGGACTGGGTCGGCTCGTTCGCGGGGGCCGCCGCCCGAGCGGCGACGGCGTCCATCGACCTCGCTGAGCAGGTCGCCGAGCTCCAGGCCGCGTGGCGCGAGCGCGCGGGCCGGCCGAGAGCAGGCTCCGCCGCCGGGAAACTCATCTCGCTGCTGCCGGCGCTGCCCGTGCTCTCGGCACCGACGGCTCGTGCCGCAATCGGCGTCAGCCAGCAGCAGACGCTCGCGGCGCTCAAGTCGCTCGCGGACGCCGGCGTGCTCCGCCAGATCAGCGCCGGAACCTATGACCGGCAATTCGCGGCAACGGAGCTGTTCGACCTTGTGGCGACCTACGAGGCGCACGTGGCCGGCCGGCCCGCCGTCGTTGAGCGCAACCCAGCGAGGTAGGTTCCGCGGGGCAAATCCACTCGCCCCGACCAGATCCTCCGCCAGTCGCGATTCGTGCTCCGCGCCTGAGTTCCGGTCAGCCGACCCCATCTCACGCTGACGTACCACGATGTCCTGGATCCGGCGACAGAGTGGTACTCAGTAATGCGGCAGAATGGTAGTCACGAACGTGTGACGGTGGTAGCCTGTCGACATGGTGCGTCCTGAAAGTTGGACCAGTCCTGTGGGTGCGAGTCCCACCCGGGTAGGCACCGGAGCGCCCGATAGCAGGCCCCAGCTCGTCGGGGAGACCCGGCGGGCCGAGCGGGGCGTCGAGAGCCTCTTCGGAGGGAGCAAGCGCGCGGGCCGCAGCATCAAGCGAATCCTGCAGCCTCGACAGAGGAACAACGGGGGAGCCGAGCCGCTCATGTCACGGCGAAGGCCATGTCCGACGAGCCTCGGTCCGGGGTCAGCTCGCCGGGTCCCTCCGGGGTATGGGGAACGGCACGCGCGCACGGTCTGGTCCGGAACAGGAGAGACCCGTCTGCCCAGCCGACGTCCGGCAGGGACCGCCCGTATAAGCCGATGGTGAAGTCGGGCGGAGGGCAGCGGGAGTCCGACGGGGTCGTAGTACTGCCGATCGGCGTGGAGTACAACACGCCAGGAGGGAAGGGCCCCGACTTTGGTCACGCTGACCGCGGAGGTACGCGCAAGGGCATGGCCGGGACCGCCCGGTCCAATCACCCCGTCGGGCATGCGCCCGTCGAGCTCCACCGGCTGCCGCCGGTGGGCCACGTGCAACAACTCCAACGCCAACTGTGGACTGCGGCCAAGCAGTCCCCCGAACGGCGCTTCCACGCCCTTCATGACCGCATCCTCCGGCCTGACGTGCTGGAGGAGGCGTGGCGGCGAGTCCGGTCCAATCGAGGCGCGGCCGGGGTCGATCGACTGACCCTGGCCGACATCGAGGCCTATGGTGTCGAGCGGATGCTCGACGAGCTTGCCCGGGACCTCCGGGCAGGCTCGTATCGCCCGTCGCCCGTGCGGCGCCGGGAGATCCCCAAACCAGATGGCGGCGTCCGTCCCTTGGGCATTCCGACGGTCCGCGATCGGGTGGCCCAGCAGGCGGCCAAGCTTGTCCTGGAGCCGATCTTCGAGGCCGACTTCCTGCCGGTCTCGTACGGCTTCCGGCCCAAGCGCTCGGCCACCGCTGCGCCCGAGACCATCCGGACCCACTTCCCGGCTGGGTACCAGTGGGTCGCGGAGGCCGACATCCGGCACTTCTTCGACCGGATTGACCACGCGGTCGTGCTCCGGCTCGTCGAGCGCCGGGTGTCGGACCGGCGGGTGCGCAAGCTCGTACGCCAGTGGCTCACGGCCGGTGTCATGGCCGAGGGGAGTGTGCAGGCGACGGTCGCTGGCACCCCCCAGGGCGGGGTCATCTCCCCGCTCCTGGCCAACATCGTCCTCCACGAGCTTGATCGTGCGTGGCGTGCGGAGGATGGCGTCCTCGTCCGCTATGCGGACGACTTCGTCGTCCTGTGCCGCACCCGCGAGCAGGCCGAGGAGGCGCTCGTT
>JBBSAS010000185.1:0-4034 GCA_038252055.1 Candidatus Limnocylindrales bacterium | reverse complement strand
GTTCGCCACCGCGGAGCGATTCCCGGACGTCGATGCGCTGCTCGTCGGCTGGCTCGACGAGGTTGCCGACGAGATCGACCTCGGCCCGGCCGACGCGGTCGCGGTCCTTTCGCACGACGTCAAGCTCGACGAGCCGGCGATTGTCGAGGCGCTCCGCCGCGGCTGCCGGTACGTCGGCGCGATCGGCTCGCGCAAGACCCAGGCTGCTCGTCGCGAGCGGCTGCTCGCCGCCGGCGTCACGGCGGCCGACCTGGCGCGCCTCCACGGCCCGATCGGGCTCGACCTCGGGGGCCGGTCGCCCGCCGAGACGGCGCTCGCGATCATGGCCGAGATCGTCGCCGATCGGCACGGCGGCTCCGGGCGCCCGATGCGGGACCGGGGCCGGGCCGGCACGTGACGCTCGCTGACGAACCCGCCCGCGAGGCCGGGGGCGCGTTCGCCGCCGGCGCCTCCCGCACGCTGGCCGAGGACCCGCGCACGGCCGCTACCGAGTTCGCGGGCCTGGTCCTCGCCGCGGGAGCCGGGACCCGGTTCGGCGGCGGCAAGGTCTGGGCGCCGCTCGAGGGCCGGCCGATGGTCGCCCACGTGCTGGCGGCAGCGCGCGAGGCCGGGCTGGGGCGCCTCGTCCTCGTCCTCGGTCGCGACGCCCCGGACGTGCGCGCGGCAGTGCTGTCCTCCGATCCGGCGGCGCTCGAGGGCGTCGTGGTTGCCGTCAACCCTGCGCCCGAGCGCGGGCTCTCGTCGTCGCTTCGGCTCGGCCTGGGTCTTGTCACCGCGGCGCCACCGCCGGCCGGGATCCTGGTCCTGCTCGCCGACCAGCCGCGCGTGCGGCCGGCCGTCATCCGCGACCTCGTGTCGGCCGCGCTCGCGGCCCCTTCGGCGACGCTGGCCGTCGTCCCAACCTATGCTGGCGGCCCGTCCCCGAACCCCGCGCTTCTCCTGCCCCCGGCCTGGCCGCTCGCCGCGGCGACCGAAGGCGATCGGGGCGTCGGCCCGCTGCTGGCCGCCCGGCCCGATCGCATCCTCCGGGTGCCGGTCGCGGGCGCGAACCCCGACGTGGACACCGCCACCGACCTCCTCGCCATCGAAGGGAGCCCCCCGTGACCACCACCGAACCCGACCGCGCCGCCCGAAGGGCCGACGACCCGGCGCCAACGCTCGCCGACCGCGCCGCCGGATCCGCCGCCGACACGGCACCGACGCTTGCCGCCCCTGCGCCAGCGCCGACCGGCGCGGCCGAGGCGGCCCTCGCGGCGTGGGGCGCCCGCATCGGCGCCCACCACGACCAGACGGCCCGCCTCCGCGAGACGCCCGAGGCTCCCGACTTCTACGCGCCGGTCACCTCGGTCTTCGTCGCCGACGCCCGCCGCACCGACGACGAGGTCCTCGACCATCTCCTGCCGCTCGTTCGGCTGGGCGAGACCTGGCTCGACATCGGCGCCGGTGCGGGACGCTACGGGCTCCCCGTCGCGCTGCGGGCGGGCGAGGTCATCGCCCTCGACCCGTCGCCGGGGATGCTCGCCGCGCTCCGGGAGCAGGCGGCCGAGCAGTCGATCGACAACGTCCGGACGATCGAGGCGCGCTGGCCGGTGGATCCGGCGTCGGGGCCACCGCCGACCGCCGACGTCTCCCTCATCGCGAACGTCGGCTACGACGTGGAGGCGATCGGGCCGTTCCTCGACGCGATGGAGGCGACCGCCGGGCGGCTCTGCGTGGCGATCCTCGCCGACGGCCAGCCGTCGCGGCCCGCCCACGCCTTCTGGCCCCCGGTCCACGGCGAGGAGCGCGCCGCCCTGCCCGCCCTCGACGCGTTCCTCGACCTGCTGCGCGCCCGCGGCTGCGACCCGCATGCCGTCCGGGTGCCCCGCCCGGGTCGCGGCTTCCCGTCGCGCGACGATCTCCTCCGCTGGCTCCGCGGCCAGCTCTTCCTGGAGACCGGCAGCGCGAAGGACGCCATCCTCGAGCGCGAGCTCGACCGTCGGATCACGACGAACGGGGACGGCTCGGTCGCCCTCGCGGGCCACGAGCCGATGATGATGGGCGTCGTCACCTGGGAGCCGCGGTAGGGAAGCGGGGAGCCGCGGTAGTGACGCGGGGAGCCCCGCGCTGTCCGATCGAACACCTCGGCGCGAAACCGGCCCGGGGCGATGGGCAGCTCTCCGGCCCGTTCCGGATCACATGGCACTATAAGAGCGCTATGATGGCGAGATGAAGACCGTCACGGCTCTCGACGTGCGCCGCCGGTTCGGCCAGCTCCTCGACGAGGCGGCGGCCGGCGAGCGGATCGTCATCGAGCGGTCCGGCGTCCCGCTGGCCGCGCTCGTGCCGCTCAGCGACCTGGCCCACGCGGATCCCGCCGCCGAGGCCGGGCGCCAGCTTGCTGCCCTCGCGGAGATCCGGCGTCTCGTCGCGGAGGCGCCCCCGGTGCCGCGCGGATGGAACGCCGTTGCCGCCGTTCGGGCCGATCGCGATCGCGACGCGAGCGGCCCCGGCCGCGGGCGGCGTCCGTCCGGCAGTTCGGCATGAGCTCGGCCGACGAGGCGGGTTTCTCGGCGCCGGAACCACCCGTCGTCCTCGACGTGTCGTTCGCCCTCCAGGCGGTCCTCGACGGCGGTCCGAGCCTTGATCGCATGGCTGCCTGGGCGAGCGACCAGCGGCTGCGGCTGGTGCCGCCGCTCTTCTGGGCCGAAATCGCGAACGTGCTGCTGCGACGCCGCGGCTTCGAGCCCGGTCGGGCCGCCCTGACGATCGCATCACTCGCCCGCTCGGGGGTCGAGACGGCGGACCGAGGAACCGGCGCCGTCGCCGATGCGGTGGCCCTTGCCGACCGCCACGGTCTGAGCGTCTACGATGCGATCTACCTCCAGGTGGCCGTGGAGACGGAGGCCGACCTCGCGACCTTCGACGCCGCCCTCCAGCGAGCGGCGATCGCCGAGGGCCTGAACGTGGTGCCCGCGCACTGACGTTCGCGCGAGCGCCTCGCCCTTTCTCGCGGGGGCCGTTCTCGCCCCCGCGCCGAGCCCCGACCCGGCGGCGAGTCCCGCCCCGTCCCGACCCGGCATTCGAGCCCCGACCCGGCGGGGATCCGGACCCGGGCCGACCCGGCCCGACGCCAACCCGGCCAGAAACCGACCCGACGACCCGGGCCGACCCGACGACCGCCGAGTTCCCGGAATATCAGCCGGGGCACTCTTGCGTGCCGCCGCTCGGGCCCCGCGGCTCTGCTCGCACGGAAGCCGGTCCGAATTCGTGCTCGGCGGCGGTCAAAGACGGCGGTCCGCAACGCGAATCCGACTCCCCGGGCCCACGTATTCCTCCCTAACAGCATCCCGGCTCGTATCCCGGGCGGAATCGGCCCGCCGCCGGCGCCAGTACTCCCCGGGCTGATATCCCGTGCTCTCAGAGGGCCCGGGGCCGAGACGAGGCCGCGCCTGCGACCCCCCCGCGCCCGCGACCCCCGCCGTGGCCAGGAGCGACGGCCCGTGGCCGGGACCACGCCGCCCAGCGGTCGGGGCGCCGCCGTGAATGGCACCCCGATCGGCCGGTGGCCCACCCATCGGTCCGCGTCCGCGCCGGACCTCGCCGCGCCCCGACGCGTGTCGGTCCGCCCCGTGCGACACTCCGCCCATGGAGCTGGTGAGCCGGGCGATCGGGCCCCTACAGACGAACGTCCACATCGTCGCCGACGCGCGGACGCGCGAGGCGATCGTGATCGATGCGGCGATCCCCGGCCTGCCCTGGATCACCGGCGAGGTCGAGGCGCGCGGCTGGCGGCTCGCCCTGATCGTCTCGACCCACGGCCACTGGGACCACGCCGGCGAGAATGCCGGCCTGCAGGCATGGTCGTGCGCGACGGCCGCCGGTGACGTGCCCGGGACGGGCGCCCTCGCGACGAGCGCTCCCGAGCCAACCGCTGCGGCCGCCCTCCTCGAGCCCGCGGCTGAGCACGGCCTGGCGGTCGAAGGCCCCGACGGCGTTGTGCGTCACCCGGGAACGGGGCACGGCGCCGAGATCGCGGCCCATCCCGCGGACTG
>JBBSAS010000184.1:0-4057 GCA_038252055.1 Candidatus Limnocylindrales bacterium | reverse complement strand
GTGGAGCGCCTCGCGGGTCCGGTCCACGACCGTCTGCATCAGCTCGTCCCAGTCCCGGGCCTGCGTCGCGAGGCGGGCGAACTCGTGGAGGAACGCCAGCTGTCGGAGCGTGCGGAGCGTCTCCGTCTCGGGCGAGCGGAACTCGTCCTCGGCGGCTCGGCGGGCGGCGCGCTCCTCCGCCGTGAGCGGTGTCGCCGGCGGGCGGACAACGGCGGAGCGGGGCGCGGGAACCTGGTCTGGCGTTGGCATCGGGACCGATTGTGGCGCCTTCGGGCCGGAAGCGCCGCGAAGCCCCCGGCCGCCCGGCGAGGCGGTCTCCCGCGGAGTCCGGTTCAGCTGCCGGATCCGGCGGTCTCCGGGTCGGTCACCGTGGAGTGGAGGTCCGCCAGGAGCGGCAGCGTCCACGTCCACGCCGCCCCGTGGTGCGCTCCGACGGCGCCGTGGCGCGCCGCCTCGACCCGCAGGGGCAGGCCGAAGATCTCGATGAAGCCCACCGCACTGGCGTGGTCGAAGGCGTCGCCCTCGTCGTACGTGGCCAGGTTCTTGTCGTAGAGCGAGAGCGGGGAGCGGCGCCCGTTCGCCGTGGCCGAGCCGTGGTCGAGGAGGACGCGGACGTCGCCCGACACGGTTCGGTCGGAGCTCGCGACATAGCCGCGCAGGTCCCGGTGGAGGGCGCTGAACCAGAGCCCGTCGTAGGTGAGCTGGGCGATCTCGTGGGCCACGACCCGGTTGAAGCGGAGGGTGTCCTTGGAGAGGACGATCCCCTCGAGCGCCCGGTGGGCGGCGTGGAGGATCACCGCAGCGGGCGCCTCATAGATCTCCCGGCTCTTGATCCCGACGAGGCGGTCCTCCACGTGGTCGATCCGGCCCACCCCGTGGGCGCCGCCCATCTCGTTGAGGCGATCCACGAGGGTCACCGGATCCAGGCGCTCGCCGTCGAGGCTGACCGGGATCCCACCCTCGAATCCGATGATCACTTCGACGGCCGGCGGGGCAGTCGTCGGATCGGCCGTCCAGGCGAAGGCATCGGCCGGTGGGGCCACCCAGGGATCCTCGAGGACGCCCGTCTCGCAGGAGCGGCCCCAGATGTTCACGTCGATCGAGTACGGCGACGCCTTCGTGATCGGGATCTCGATCCCCCGTGCGATCGCGTAGTCGATCTCCTGGTCGCGCGAGAGGCCCATCCCGACGCGCAGCGGGGCGATCACCTCGAGGCCCGGGTCGAGGGCGTGGACGGCGACGTCGAAGCGGACCTGGTCGTTGCCCTTGCCGGTGCTCCCATGAGCGACCGCGGTCGCGCCCTCCTTCTGGGCCACCTCCACGAGAAGCTGGGCGATGAGCGGCCGGGCGAGGGCCGTGGCGAGCGGGTAGGCGCCCTGGTAGAGGGCGTTCGCCTGGAGGGCCGGCCAGCAGAAGTCCCGGACGAATGTCTCGCGGGCGTCCACGACGTAGGCGCGGCTGGCGCCCGCGGACATCGCCCGGCGCTCCACGCCCTCGCGCAGCGACGTCCCCCCGACGTCCACGGTGAGGGTCACGACCTCCGCGTCGTGCTGCTCGCGGAGCCAGGCGACGGCGACCGAGGTGTCCAGCCCGCCCGAGTAGGCGAGGACGACTTTCTGCTTCATGGCTGGCGATGCCTCCGTTGCTGGGTCAGGGATAGGTGCTCGTGAGATCGGGTCTGCCCGCGCTGACGGGCCCAGCGGGCTCGGTGGAGCTGTCGGACGCCCGGGCGGCGATCGCCTCGAAGCGGGTCCGCCAGCGCTCGAGGTCGGCGTCGGTCGCAAAGAGGACGAGGAGCGTGTTGTCGCCGGCGAGCGTGCCGACCTCGTCCCCGAGCGGGACCTCGTCGAGTGCCTGGGCGATCACCGAGGCCGCTCCCGGCGTGCTCACGAGCACGAGGGAGAGGCCGCTCCGGCCGACGCGCACGGGGTAGTCGGCGAGGATCCGGCGCAGGCGTGCCTCGGGAGCATGGCCGAGGGAGCGCGGCCCGACGGCCCCGCCACGGTCGCGCTCCGGGCGAGCGAGGCCCGGATCGGCGAGCGCCGCCGGCGTGACGTATGCGTGATGGTCGCCGCGCGTCGCCTTGAGGAGCCCGAGCTCGGCGATATCGCGGCTCACGGTCGCCTGGGTGGCCGCGAACCCGCGGTCCCGGAGCAGACCGGCGAGCTCCCCCTGGCTGCCGACCTCGCGAGCCTCCACGATGTCGAGGATCGCCCCTCGGCGCGCGGCGCGCGAGCCCGCGTGGCCCGCGTGGCCCGCGTGGCCCGCGGCGGGAACGGGACGGGACGGGCCGGCCACGGCGGTCCTCATCCCGCGGCGGTCGCGCTGCCGTGTCCGGCCACGATCCGGGTGCCGAAGGTCGGGTCGCCGAGCGCCCGTTCGAGGGCGCCGGGCGTGGATGCGTCGCAGATGATGGCCTCCGCGCCGGGCGCGGCGATGCCGGATAGGGCGGCCCGCACCTTCGGCACCATCCCGCCCGCGATCGTGCCCGCGTCGATGAGCGCCTCGGCCTCGGCAGCGGTGAGCGTGGCGATCTTCGTTCCGTCCGCGGCCCGGATCCCGTCCACGTCGGTCATGAGGACCAGCTGGCGGGCTCCGAGTCCCGCGGCGAGCCCGGCGGCGGCGTCGTCGGCATTGACGTTGCAGACGAGGCCATCCTCGTCCCGGGCGAGGGGCGCCACTACCGGCACCTGCCCCGTGACGAGGAGCGCGTCGAGCAGGTCGCGCTTGATCCCGACGACGTGGGCCACGAGCCCCATGCCCGGCACCCGCTCGGCGACGAGGAGTCCGCCGTCCACGCCCGACAGGCCGACGGCGTCCACGCGGAGGCCCCGGAGGGCGGCCACGAGCTCCGAGTTCACGACCCCGCGCAGGACGGCGGCGGCCACCTCGAGCGCCTGTGCGTCCGTCACCCGGAGGCCAGCCTCGAACCGGGTCGGGACGCCGAGCCGGTCGAGCCACTCCGTCATCCGCTTCCCGCCGCCGTGGACGACGAGCACGGGGCGGCGACGGGCGGCCGCGGCGACCTCCGCGAGGACGTGCTGCTGCTCGGCCAGGGTCGTCCCGCCGAGCTTGAGGACGAGGATCTCGCTCACGTCGTGTACTCCGCGTTCTCGATGACGTACTGCTCGGTCAGGTCGCAGCCAAACGCGTCGCCGCTGCCGTCGCCCAGGCCGAGGTCAACGCGGACGAGGACCTCCGGCGCGTCCATCGCGCCGGCGACGGCCGCCCGATCGAAGGTGACGGCGTCGTCCGCCGTGCCGTCGTGGACGAGGTGACCGGCGATCGCGATCCGGATCCGCTCGGGATCGACGAACGCGGGGGCCCCGGCTCGGGCCCGCGCCTCGGCCGGGGCGAGGCCGGCCATCTCGAGGAGCCGGGCCTCGCCGAGGCGGGCGTTCCCAGCCGCTCCCGCGATCCGGCCCCAGTTCGGGTCGCGTCCGTGGACGGCTGCCTTGACGAGCGAGCTCGAGACGACGGCCCGGGCGACGGCGCGGGCGTCGACGTCATCGCGGGCGCCGCTCACCGCGCAGGTGAGGAGCGTCGTCGCCCCCTCACCGTCGGCGGCCTGCTGCCGCGCCAGCGAGCGGGCCACGCTCGTGATCGCGGCGCCGAGGAGTGCGGCCTCCGGGCTGTCGGGCAGGACCGGCGCTGCCGCCGACGCCCCGGACGCGAGGACGATGACCGTGTCGTTCGTGCTCGTGTCCCCGTCCACGGAGAGCTGGTTCCAGCTCCGCACGGCGGCGTCACGGAGCAGCGCGTGCAGCGTGGCCGGTGCCACCGCCGCGTCGGTCAGGACGACCCCGAGCATCGTCGCCATCCGCGGGTGGATCATCCCGACGCCCTTCGCGATCCCGGAGATGGTCACCGGCACCGGCGCGCCATCGACGCCCGGGAGGGGAACGGAGACGGACGCGACCTTCGTCGTCGTGTCGGTGGTGCGGAGCGCCTCGGCAGCGGCGAGGAGGTCGGGCCCGGTCGATCCGAGCCCGGCGCCGGCGATCACACCGACCCCGGCGATCACGCGCTCGACCGGGAGTCGGGTGCCGATCACCCC
>JBBSAS010000183.1:0-4062 GCA_038252055.1 Candidatus Limnocylindrales bacterium | reverse complement strand
TAGACGGGACCGTCCCAGGCCGCGACCTGGGGCAGGAGCCGGGCCAGGGCCACGGGATCCGACGGCACGACGATCGTCATCCCCGGCAGCGCGCGCATGATCGCGATGTCGGCGATCGCGTGGTGCGTCGGCCCGTCGAAGGAGTCCGAGACGCCGGCGTACGCGCCCATGAGCTTCACGTTCGCCCGCCCATAGCAGCAGTGCGTCCGCACCATCTCCAGGGCGCGCGTCGCGAGGAGGAACGCGAACGTGTTGGCAAAGGGGACTCTGCCGGTGTACGAGATCCCGGCGGCCACGTCCACGAGCGACTGCTCGGCGATCCCGACGTTGAGGAAGCGATCCGGGAAGGCGTCCGCGAAGCGGAAGCTGAAGTCGGAGTTCGAGACGTCCGCGGAGAGGACGACGACGTCATCGCGGGCGCGGCCGAGCTCCACGAGGGCGTCGCCGTAGGCGGCCCGCATCGAGACGAGCTCGGTCATGCCGGCATCCCTTCCGTGAGCTCGGCGAGGGCCCGCTCGTATTCCTCGGGAGTGGGGATCCCGCCGTGCCAGCGGTGGTCGTACTCCATGAAGCTGACGCCCTTTCCCTTCGTCGTCCGGGCGATGATCACCGACGGCCGGGCATGGATCTCGTCCGCCTCTTCGAGCGCGTCGAGGACCTCGCGGACGTTGTGGCCGTGGATCTCGCGGACGTGCCAGCCGAAGGCCCGCCACTTGTCGGCCAGCGGCTCGGTGGGCATCACGTCTGCCGTCGCACCGGTCTGCTGGATCCCGTTGGCGTCGACGATCGCGGTGAGGTTCCCGAGCCGGTACTTCGCGGCGGCCATCGCGCCCTCCCAGACGACGCCGGCATCGAGCTCGCCGTCGCCGAGAAGGACGTAGACGTTGGCGCGCGAGGCCCGCGCGGAGGGCGCAGAGGCGGACGAGGGCTTCGCCCCGCCGCGGGAGAGCGACCAGGCCATCCCCGCCCCCACCGCCACGCCGTGGCCGAGGGGGCCCGCCACCATCTCGACACCGGGGAGCTTCAGGTCCGGGTGGCCCTCGAGGCGCGTCGGGAAGTGGCGGAACGTGCGCAGCTCCTCGGGCGGGATGAACCCCCGCCGCGCGAGCGCCGCGTAGAGGATCGGCGCCGCGTGCCCCTTGGAGAGGAGGAACCGGTCGCGGTCCGGCCATCCTGGGTTCGACGGATCGATCCGCAGATGGTGGAAGTAGAGCGCCGCGATAATCTCGGCCGCCGAGAACGGGCCGCCGAGATGCCCGGTCCGGGCCGTGTTGACCATCTCGAGCACGTCGATCCGGAGCTGCTGGGCGACGGTCGCGATCTCGCGCACGAGCGCGTCGGTGTGCTGATGCATCTCCACCTCGAATCGAGGGTGATGGGGCGGCGACGACCGCCGCTCGAGTGAGCACTGGTTTACCGGTCGCCCACTCTACCACAGGCGTGCGACGCAGACTGGTGCGACGGCGCGATCACCCGCGGCGGATCAGGCGTCCGTGCGGGGCACGAGCGTCCGCAGGTACGTGATCGCCTGCTGGGCCGCCTCGTCGGCCGACGGATACGGCAGGATCTCGACGGCGACCCAGTCGTCATAGCCGATCGTCCGGAGGGCCGCGAGGATCGCCTCGAAGTCCGTGTGCCCCTGCCCTGGGGCCCAGCGGTTGCTGTCGGCGAGGTGGACGTAGCCGACCCGTGCTCCGGCGGCGACGAGGCTGTCGTGGACCGACGCGTCCTCGATGTTCATGTGGAAGACGTCGGGCATGAGCTTGACGTTCGGCCGTCCGAGGCGATCGACCATCGCGATCCCGTCGGGCAGGACGCTGTTGACGTAGTTGATCTCGTAGCGGTTGACCGGCTCGACGACGATGTTCACCCCGAGCGGCGCCGCCCGGTCCGCCACGATCCCGATCCCCTCGAAGAAGCGCCCCTCGGCCGCCTCGAACGTGTCGCCCTCAGGCACGAAGCCTCGGACCCGCCCGACGTTGACCCGCTGGGCCCCGAGCTCCGCGGCGAGATCGACGAGGCCGCAGAGGATCTCCACGGCGCGGGCGCGAACGGCCGCGTCCGGGTTCGTCAGCCAGACTGCCTGCTCCGCGAAGACCCGGCCGGTGGAGACGGCGGAGAGCCCCATGTCATGGTCCGCAAGGAGCCGGGCCACGGCCGTGGGGCTCACGTCGTCGGCGCGGCCAAGGGCGAGCTCGACGCCGTCGTAGCCCATCGCCGCGACCTTCGGAACGGTCCGCTCGAGCCGGTCGCGGAAGACGACGAACGCCGACGGCTGGGCATCGTGCGGGGCGATCGCCAGGCCAATCTTCACGGTGACACCTCGGATGGCGCGGACGACGCCCGCCCGCCGGGCTCGATGGCGCGCCGGACCTCGGAAAGCGCCAGCTGGGGACTCGCGAGGACGGGGGCCGCGACCGGATGCTCGTCGATCAGGTCGAGGACGCGGGCCATCGTCGCCTGGGCGAGGACCACGACGTCCGCCGACCGGGCCTCGTCGTCGATCGCGGCGAGAACGAGGCGGTCGTGCGTCTCCGGGTCGCCGCGGAGGAGCGCCGGCAGTGCTTCCTCCACGAGGCGACGGCGGATCTGGAGCTGCTTCCCGACCCGCGCCCCCTCGTGCTCGAGCATGGCGCGCGATGGCTCGAGGGTGGTCGCCGCGGTCGCCACGACGGAGACCCGACGGCCCGTCGCGACGGCCGCCCGGATCATCGGCTCGTCGATCGTGAGAATGGGGACGTGGAAGCGCGGTCGAATCGCCTCCGCGGAGAGCGACACGGTCGAGCAGGTCACGAGGACGGCCGCGGCCCCGATCGCCTCCGCCAGGGCGACGTGTTCGGCGAGGCGGTCGTCGTCCTCCGGCGCGCGCTCGCCGCGGGCCTTGATCCGCTCGAGGAGCGGCTCGTCGAGCACGTGGAGAGGTCGAACCCCCGGGACCAGTGCGCGGCTCCAGCCGTCGAAGGCGTCCACCAGAAGCGGGATCGTGTGGACCAGCACCAGGATCCCGGTCATCGTTCCTCACCACGACGGTCCGACGTCGAGCAGGCGTATCGGAGCCTGCTGACTGGTCGACCGGTCAGCCGGAATGGTAGCATGGTGCGACAAGACCAATAGGTCGCTACCGAGAAGGAGGCGCACGTGCGCGACATCGAGCGGATCGCCGCCGTCCTCGTCGAGGCCGAGCGGTCGGCAACGGCGGTCGGCCCGGTCTCCGACCTGGTCGACGACGGGCTCTCCCTCGAGGAGGCGTATTCGATCTGCGAGTCGAACGTGGCCCGCCGGACCGCGGCGGGTGAGCGGGTCGCGGGCTACAAGGTCGGGTTCACGAACCTCGCCGTGCGCGACAAGATGGGCCTGCCGGACTCGACGTACGGATACCTCTTCGACGGAATGGTCCTCCCGTCCGGGGGCGAGCTCGCCGTGGCCGAGATGGTCGGGCCGAAGATCGAGTCCGAGATCTGCTTCCGGCTCTCGCACCCTCTCGAGGGACGGGGGCTCACGGTCGAGCAGGTTCTCGACGCGACGGACGCGGTCGCCGCCTCGTTCGAGATCTGCGACGCGCGGATCCGTGACTGGAAGTGCCCGTACCCCGACTTCTTCGCGGACAACGGCTTCTCCGCCCGGATCGTCGTCTCGGACAGCTGGACGCCGGTGGGCGACGTGGACCTGCTCGGCGAGCACGTGACGCTCTCCCGAGACGGCGCCGCGATCGCCGAGGGACGGGGCGAGATGGCGATGGGCCATCCGGCGAATGCCGTCGCCTGGCTCGCCGGCAAGCTGGCCGACCGTGGCCGGCGGCTCGAGGCCGGCGCGCTCGTCATGACCGGCACGCTCACGCCGATCCTCCCGATCGAGCGCGGCAGCACGTATACGGCCTCGTTCTCGACGCTCGGGAGCGTCGTCAAGACCTTCGTCTAGCAGCGGCCCGGGCCGACCCGCGCGGCGCCGGCTCGGGGTCTACTTGTAGTGCCCCGCGAAGTAGTCCGCAGTCGGGATCGAGCTCCCGCCTGCACGGATGCGGTCGCGGAGCGCGAGCTCGTCGGCCTCGACCGCGCGCGCCTT
>JBBSAS010000182.1:0-4066 GCA_038252055.1 Candidatus Limnocylindrales bacterium | reverse complement strand
GACCTCGATGCCGGGCGTCTCGGTCGAGTCCGGGTGTGACTCGAGGCCGGATCCCCACATCCCGTAGAACTTCAGGCGCTCGACCTCGAAATAGCCGAAGAGCGCGAGCACCGTGTAGAGCGACGGGCAGGTGTGCGCCTTCGAGAGGTAGAAGACGTCCCGCATCGGCCACGCCGGGTCGCTGGCGTCGAAGCGCAGGACGTAGTTGAAGAGGACGGCAAGGAACTCCGCGTCGGAGAAGCTCCCCCCGGGATGGCCGAGACCGGCGCACGTCATCTGCCACGTCGTGTAGGTCCGGATCAGGTACGCCAGCGTCTCCGTGTTGTGGAGGAGTTCGGCGTACTCGGCGTGGAACGGCAGGCAGTCGATCCGGGTCCGGGTGTTCTCCCGGAACGGCGTCCAGAGCGCGGGGAGGTCGAAGGGATCGAGATGCCCGTCGGGAACCGTGATGCGGGACGGCAGCGGGGGCAGGCTGATCATCGGTCTCACCTCGTTGCTCGTTGCCAGGTTCCTCACGTCGTCGTGTCTCTCCGCTGCTCCGCGTGCCGGGCGGGGGCACCGCCCGGCACGGTCGCGATCCGGTTCGTCCGGTCAGTCGCGCCAGGCCTCCGGGAAGACCTGCGTGCCGTTGCGGCCGCTCTGCAGCCAGTCGAGGTAGGTCTCCTGCCACTTCATCGTCCAGGAGCCGGCCCTCCCGGTGCCGATCTTCCAGCCATCGACGTTCGTGACTGGGGCGATCCCCGCCACCGTGTTTGTCATCATCACCTCGTCGGCCGTGGTGAAGTCGAACACGGTGTAGAAGCCCGTCTGGACGTCGAACCCGGCGTCATGCGCCATCTCCATGACGGTGCCCCGGGTGATGCCGACGAGGATCCCGCGCGACGGCGTGAAGAGCGTCTTGCCCTTGAGCCCGAGGATGTTGAAGCCGGGGCATTCGCAGGCGTAGCCGGCATCGTCGAGGAACATGCCCTCGTCGTACCCCGCGTCCCACGCCTCGAGCTTGCCGAGGACGTTGTTGAGGTAGTTGAGGCTCTTGATCTGCGGCTCCAGCCCCTGGTGGGAGAGTTTCCGGAGAGCGAGGACCTTGACCTTGATCCCCTCGTCGAGCTTCTCGGGCGTGACCTCGTACTGCTGGGGGCGGGCATAGATGACGACGGACGGCTCGGCGCACTTGCGCGGGTCGATGACAGGGTGCGGGCTGATGCCGCGGGTCACCATGACCTTGATGTACATGTCGGTGACGGCGTTGCGGTGGACCGTCTCGATGATCTTCGCCCGCAGCTCGTCATACGGCATCGTGAAGTTGCGGATCTTGAGCGCGAAGACCGAGCGATAGAGACGCTCGAGGTGGAGGTCCAGCTGGTAGATGAACCCGTTCCGGCCGCACCATGCGTCGAAGCACCCGTCGCCGTACATGAAGGCGTGGTCGAGGGTCGAGATCTTCGCCTGGCTGTCGGGCAGGAACTCCCCGTTGACGTAGATGATCCCTTCCGGCGGCGTGGCCGGCATCAGCTCCTTGACGAGCATAGGACTGCACCTCTCGCTGCGATCCGCACCAGCATGCGGCTGTCGATCATCATACAATCTGATCGATGGCAATGACCGGGCATTCGACCTCACGACTCCGCCCTTGGTGCGCGATGATCGACGGATGAACGACGAACGAGGCCCGGAAACGCAAGGGGCGAGCAGCGCGCGCCCCTCGACGTTCGCCTCGCTCGCCGGCGGGCGGCGCCTCTCCGATCGCGTGGCCGATCAGCTGCTCGAGCACATCCTCGGGGCCGACCTCCAGCCCGGCGACCGGCTCCCCACCGAGGCGGAGCTGGGGCGCCAGTTCGGCGTCTCGCGCACGGTCGTCCGCGAGGCGGTCCGCTCGCTCGCCGCGCGCGGCATCGTCGATGCCCGCCCAGGCGCGGGTCTTTCGGTCGCCCGGGTGGATCCCTCGGCGGCGAGCGAATCGCTCCGCCTCGTCGTCCGCGGGTCGAGCGACCTGACCTACGATCGCGTCCACGAGGTGCGACGGACGCTCGAGGTGGAGCTCGCCCGGCTCTCCGCCGAGCGCGCCACCCCCGAGGACGTGGCCGAGCTCCGGCGCCTCCACGCCGAGCAGGTCGCCGCCTACCACGACATCCCCCGTGCGGCGGTGATCGACGTCGCGTTCCACCGGGCGATCGCCGCGAGCACCCGCAACGAGCTCTTCCTCATCATGCTCGACTCGCTTCGCGACGTGATGCTCCAGGTCCGCCTCCAGGCGATGCCGCTCCCCGGCGACCTCGAGCGTGGCTTCGTGGAGCACGAGGCGATCATCGCCGCGATCGCTGCACGGGACCGGACGGCGGCGCGGCGCGAGATGGCCCACCATCTTGACGGCGCGCTCCGTGTCTTCCGGGCCCACGATCCGCTCCTCCGTGGCGTGCCTGCCCACGGACTGCCCGAACGGATCGGCATCGACCGCGGGGGCTGACCCAGGCCGCCGTGACCGACCTGGAATGCTTCCGGCCCGCCGGACACGGGATCCGACGAGCCGGAAGCTGGGCGGGACGGCGGGAGGAGGCTCGCCGCCCCAGGGAAAGTCAGAGCTGGCCGAAGCAGCGGTCCACGATCTCCAGGGTCTGATCCACGTCCTCGGGCGTGACCGCGCCGGTGAAGAACCAGCGGCCACGGAAGAGGATGAGGACGCCGTTGTCGAAGAGGAGCTGGCGGAGCTTCTCGCCGAGGGCATGGTCGGCGATCCCGAACCAGTCGCCCATGTTCCAGGCCCGCTCGATCGGGACCGGGTAGAACATGATCACGCCGGGGGTCTCCTGGAGGAGCCACTGGCGACCGTGGCGGACCATGATCTCGCGCAGGCCGTCGGTGAGCCGCTTCTGGTTCGTGGCGAGGTTCCGGTAGAAGACCCCGTCGTCCTTCTCGAGGTAGCTGACCGTGGCGAGGGCCGCGGCAACCCCGAGGGGGTAGCCGTTGAAGGTCCCCGCCCCGATGACCGTCCGGTCGGCGCAGAGGTCCATGATCTCGCTCTTCCCAGCCACGACGGAGATCGGGATCCCGCCCGCGACACCCTTGCCGAACGTCGTGATGTCGGGCGTGACGCCGAGCACCTTCTGGGCACCACCGAGGCTGACCCGGAAGCCGGTGATGATCTCGTCGATGCAGAAGACGATGCCGTACTCGTCGCAGAGCTCGCGGACGCGCTCGAGGTAGCCCGGCCTCGGGTAGCAGGAGCCGCCGTTCGCGTTGATGCCCTCCATGATGATGAGGGCCACCTGGTCGCCGTACTGCTCGAGCGTCCGCTCGAGGACGTCGATGTCGTTCCAGGGCAGCTTGAACGACTGCTTCGCGGATGCTTCGTCGCGACCACGCGAGCTGAAGAGGTCGTTCTCCTTGTAGAGGGCGTAGGGCGGGCCCTGCGGGTTGGGGTCGACGCCGCCGCCGAAGACGTTGTCCACCCAGCCGTGGTAGTGGCCGTCGAAGCGGATGAAGAGGTTCCGCTTCGTGTACGCCCGCGCGAGGCGGAGGACGAGCTGGACGGCCTCGGTGCCGGAGAGCAGGTAGCGCACCTTCTCTGCCGCCGGGACGTGCTGGATGATCTTCTCCGCGAGGAGGATCTCCTCGGGATGGCGGCGCGCCGCGTCGAGGTGCGGCATCCGGTCGAGCTGGTCCTTGGCGGCGTCGAGGAGGGCCGGGTTGCCGTAGCCGAGGATGCCGGCGCCGAGTCCCGCCATGTAGTCGAAGTACTCGTTGCCGTCCACGTCCCAAAGGTGGGCGCCCTTGCCGTGAGTGAGCCAGATCGGCCGGAAGAGCTCGTAGCCGGGGAGGTTGCTGTGCGGCCCGGGCATCAGCTCGAGCGCGCGAGCCCCCAGCTCCTGCGACTTCGCCATGGAGCGAGGTGCGGCGCTCACGGTCATCGATGAACCTCCTCTACCCAACCCGGCCGGCGCTGGCCGCGGGTCGGCACTCGGTGTTGACAGTCTACGTAGACAGTCTAGGTCAGCTCGTTCCCGCCATCCATGGGCCGGAAGGTGCATCGAAGCGGGCCGGGCGTCATGGCCGCTCAGCGACGCTTCAT
>JBBSAS010000181.1:0-4069 GCA_038252055.1 Candidatus Limnocylindrales bacterium | reverse complement strand
GGTCGCGGGGGACGGCTCGCCGGTCGCGGTCGAACGCGGATCGTCCAACGAGGCTCGGCTCCTTCCGGCACGGACGCCCGGGAACGGCGGGGCGGCGAGGCGGCGCGAGTCTAGCACGGGCCGCAGGCCGCTCGGGAGTCGGACGGAGGTCCCGGGAACGGGTCGGACCGGCGTTCGTCGTCGCGGTGCACGGCCGGTACACTGGGATCGAATCGCCCGGCCCCGCCGAGCCTGTCGGAGGTCCCTGTCCGCTATGACCCGCCTGATGCTGCTCGACGGCAACGGGCTCATCTACCGCGGCTACTACGCCCTCATCGCGACGCCCCTGACGACGTCGAAGGGCGAGCTGGTCAATGCCGTCTTCGGCTTTACGAACATCGTCCTGCGGGCGATCCAGGACGTCCAGCCGGACGCGGTGGCGATCGCCTTCGACTTGGGCAAGCCGACCTTCCGCCACGAGCGCTTCGCGGAGTACAAGGCGACCCGCCAGCGGATGCCCGACGAGCTGCGGGACCAGTTCCCAAAGGTCCGGCAGGTGGTGGCGGCGCTGGGATTCCCCGTCTACGACTACGAGGGGTTCGAGGCCGACGACGTGATCGCCACGCTTGTCGGCCAGGCCGAGGCCCACGATCTCGACACGACGGTCGTGACCGGCGACCTCGATATGCTCCAGCTCGTCTCCGACCGGACCCACCTCGTGGTCTCGCTGCGCGGCGGGGTGGCCAACACCGTCCGCTACGACCGGGACCGCATCGACGAGCGCTGGGGCCTTCGCGCGGACCAGATGCTCGACTACAAGGCGCTCCGCGGTGACGCGACCGACAACATCGCGGGCGTCCCCGGGGTCGGGGAGAAGACGGCGGCGAAGCTCGTCGCGACGTACGGGGGCGTCGACGCCCTCTACGAGCGGCTCGACGAGGTCCAGCCCGAGCGTCTTCGGGCGCCGCTGGCCGAGGCGCGTGACCGCGTGCTCGCCAGCCGGGACCTCCAGCGCCTGGTCGCGGACGTGCCCGTGACCCTGGACCTCGAGGCTGCCCGCCTCGGCGTCTACGACCGCGACGCCGTGGTGGGCCTCTTCCGCGAGTTCGAGTTCCGGACCCTCATCGACCGCCTGCCGCCGCTCGCCGGCGAGACGGCCGAGGAGGCGGGCGAGCGGGTGCGCGCGGCGGCCGGCGACGTGGCCGCCGCCCGGGCGCCGGGTACCGCACCCCGGCCGCCCGTGACGCGCCCGGGGTCTGGTGGGGCGGGCGCCGGGACCGGGCGCCCCGACGCGCTCCAGCTCTCGCTCGACTTCGACGCGGTCGGGCCGCGGCCGGAGCCTGCTGCCGGGACGACCCCGGGCCCGGATGCCCCGGCGCCGCTCCCTGCCGGCGATCTTCGCGCGGCGTTGGCGACGCTCATCGCAGACCCGGGCCGGGCCGAGATCGCCGACCCCGTCGCGGCCGTTGAGCTCGGGCCATGGCTCGCCGGGCTCCCCGCGGTCGGCGCTGCCCTCGTCCTCGACGATCCGCGCCCCCGCGCCGGGACGCCCCTCGCCGTGGCCCTGGCCGGGGAGGACGGCCGGGTGGTCGTCTTCGAGGGTGCCGAGGCCGCCACCGCGGCGCGTCGCGCGGTCGAGGCCGCGGGAACGCCGCTCGTCGGGCACGAGGTGAAGCCGTTCCTCGTCGCCCGGTTCGCCGACGACCTGGACGCGCCGCCGACGCCGGTCGCCTTCGACACCCAGATCGCCGCCTACCTCCTGAACGCGTCGCTCCGCAGCCAGGGGATCGCCGACGTCGTCCACGAGCGGCTGGACCTCGACCTCCCGCCGGCCGCGGCCGGCCTCGGCCCCGGCGCCCGGGCTGCGCTCGAGGCGCTCGGCGCCCTCGCCCTCCGGGAACCTTTGACGGCCGCGCTCGACGAGGCCGGGTTCGGCCGCCTCTTCAACGAGCTGGAGCTGCCCCTTGTCCCGGTCCTGGCCCGGATGGAGGCGACCGGCGTCGCCCTCGACCTCGAGGCGCTCGCCGCCCTCGATCGCGAGTTCGGGGACGAGCTCGCCCGGCTCGAGGCGGAGATCCATGCCGACGTCGGCCACGAGTTCAACCTCGGGAGCCCGAAGCAGCTCGAGCAGGTTCTCTTCCACGAGCTCAACCTCCCGACGGGCAAGCGGACGAAGACCGGCTACTCGACCGATGCCACCGTGCTCGAGGAGCTCCGGGCAGCCCACCCGATGGTCGGCAAGCTCCTCGATTGGCGGCTCTACGCGAAGCTCCGGAGCACGTACGTCCAGGCGTTGCCCGGGCTCCTGGCCGACGACGGGCGGCTCCACACGACCTTCCACCAGGCGGTGGCGGCTACCGGGCGCCTCTCCTCGTCCGACCCGAACCTCCAGAACATCCCGATCCGGACGCCGCTCGGCCGCCGGATCCGGCGCGCCTTCGTCGCCGGGTCGCCCGACGTCGTGCTCGTCTCCGCCGACTACAGCCAGGTCGAGCTGCGGATCCTCGCCCACGTCTCGGGCGACGACCACCTGAAGGCGGCGTTCGCCGAGGGGAAGGACATCCACCGCGAGAGCGCCGCGCTCGTCCTGCGCAAGGACCCCGCCGACGTGACGGCCGATGAGCGGTCGATGGCGAAGATGGTCAACTTCGGGATCGCCTACGGGATGAGCGACTACGGCCTCGCCACCCGGGCCGGGATCCCCCGCGACGAGGCGCGCGCCTTCATTGACCGCTACTTCGCGACGTACTCGGGGATCAGCTACTACATGCTCCACATCAAGGAGACGGCGCGCGCCCAGGGCTCGGTCACGACGCTCCTCGGGCGCCGTCGGGAGATCCCCGAGCTGCGCTCGACGAACCGGAGCCTCGTCGCGGCCGGCGAGCGGATGGCGATCAACATGCCGATCCAGGGAACCGCGGCCGACATCATGAAGATCGCGATGATCCGGGTCGCGGCCCGCCTGCGGGCCGAGGGCTTCCGGGCCCGGCTCCTGCTCCAGGTCCACGACGAGCTCCTCCTCGAGGTGCCGCACGGGGAGGTCGAGGCGATCGTGCCCCTCGTCCGCGAGACGATGGAGGGCGCCCTGCGCCTCGACGTACCGCTCACCGTGGACGTCAAGACCGGCGCCGACTGGGAGGCGATGACGCCGCTCGCGCGGGACGCCGCCCCCACGCCTGCGTGAGCCCGGTGCGCCAGGGTTCGCGTTGCGGGGGAGGTTCCCGTGCCTGAGCTGCCCGAGGTCGAGACGGTCGCGCGGGACCTCGCCCGCCACCTCGCCGACGCGACGATCGACGGTGCCCGTGGCGACTGGCCGCGCGCGATCGCGTCGCATCCGTCGGTGGAGGAGTTCGCCGCCGCCGTTGCCGGGCGCCACGTGGAGTCCGTCGGGCGGCGCGGAAAGCAGGTCGTGGTCCGCCTCTCCGGCGACGCCGCCCTGACGATCCACCTGAAGATGACCGGCCAGCTCTTCGTCGTGCCGGCAGCGACTCCGGCGGATCGCCACGTCCACGTCGTCCTGCCGCTCGCCGACGGGCGGGAGCTGCGCTTCCGCGACATCCGCAAGTTCGGGCGGGTCGGCTGCTGGCCGCTGGACCCGGTGACCGGCGAGGTCCTCGAGGGCGATGCGGGCGCCGGCCTCTTCGCCGCCACCGGTCCCGAGCCGCTCGACGACGCCTTCACGCTGCGGGCGTTCCGCGTCCGCCTGCGGCGGCGGCATGGGCGGCTAAAGCCGCTCCTCCTGGACCAGGCGTTCGTCGCCGGGATCGGCAACATCTACGCCGACGAGGCGCTCTGGCGGGCGCGCCTCCATCCGCTCCGCTCGGTTGCCACGCTGCGTCCGCCCGACGAACGGCGGCTCCACCGGGAGCTCCGAGGCGTCCTGGCCGAGGCGGTCGAACGGCGGGGTTCGTCGATCGACGACTACACCGCGCCCGACGGCGACGGCTCCATGCAGGAGCGGCTCGACGTCTACCAGCGGACCGGCGAGCCCTGTCGACGCTGCGGCAGGCCGATCCGCCGGATCGTCGTCGGGGGCCGGGCGACGCACTTCTGCTCGTGGTGCCAGCGCCTGCCCGCCGCCGACCGCGCG
>JBBSAS010000180.1:0-4076 GCA_038252055.1 Candidatus Limnocylindrales bacterium | reverse complement strand
TTCTGCAAGATCTCGCTGCGCGGCTACGAGGCCGCCCTCATCGCCCGGGCCGCCGGGCACGAGGACGCCGCGTTCATGGACGGCGGGATCGTGATGTGGCCGTACGAGAAGGTCACCGCCGCCTGAAGGCGGGGCCGCGAGCGGGGTTCCCGTCCCACGACCGGGACCGCGACCGCGACCAAGACCGCGGAGCACACGCCAAGCGGGGTCGCCGGGCAGGTCCGACGACCCCGTGAGCTTGGTCGGCCCGCTCAGAAGGGCCTGCGCCCCTCGTAGCTCGCGACGAGGTCGGCCTCCGTGCGGGCGGTCATCCGGAGCTGGGCGATGATGCCCGCCGCGGCGGCCACCGCCCAGATGGCGATCCAGGCCCAACCCTGCGTGTAGACGGCCGTGAGCGCGCCATCGGGCAGGTCGTCGACCTTGATGATGCCGGGCAGGAGCGCGATCCCCACCGTGAGCCAGGCCGCGCCCGCGAAGGCCGGGCAGCCTTGGCCTGATCTTCTTCCCGCGGCTGCCCGAGGGCGTCGATCCGGTCGCCCCGCTCGGAGGCCGGGCCCGCGAGGCGTTCCGCCGCCTCGACTGGCTCCAGCACTGTCCCGATCTCTCCGTCGTGAGCATGTACGACCCGGGCTTCGACGAGATCGCGGCGTTCGAGGAGCTGATCGGCGCCCACGGAGGCCTCGGCGGGCCGCAGACGCGCCTTCCTCCTCCACCCCACCGAGTGGGAGCTCGACGAAGAGCTCGTCGGCGCGGAGTCGGTCTACCGGCAGCTTCGCCGCTGGTCGGAGCGGCACCTCGGCCTCCGGTTCGGACCCGGTGGCTTGGCCGCGCCGCTGCCGATGCCGGACCGTCCAGCTTCCGACGCCGGGGACGCGGCCCGGCCTACCCCTCGCCCGGAATCTCGATGATGATCCGGCCGTCCTCGATCGTCACCGGGTAGGTCGCCAGAGGCTCGTCGGCCGGCGGGTCGAGCGGTTCGCCGGAGGCGAGATCGAAGCGCGACAGGTGGAGCGCACAGGTAAGCGTGCCGCCGGTCAGGAAGCCCCGGTCGAGCTCGAAGTACTCGTGGCTGCAGATACCCTGCACGGCGCGGACCGATCCGTCGAGGTGGACAAGGAGGACCGGCTCCGTGCCGTCCACCCAGGTCATCTGCATCGTCCCCTCGGCGAGATCGTCGAGCGGCCCGCAGTCGATCCGGCGTCCCACGGTCGGCAGACCCGTCAGGCGGCCGGGTCGGCCGTCGCCGCAGCGCCCTGCGAGTCGGCCCACTTCGCCTCGAGGAGCTCCCAGAGTCGCTCCTGCTCGGCCTCGAGCGGAACCCGGGCCACGACCGGCTCGAGGAAGCCCAGGGTGATGAACTTGCGCGCCTCGTCGGGGGTGATCCCGCGGCTCTCGAGGTAGAAGAGCTGGGCGGGGTCGATCGGTCCCACCGAGGAAGCGTGAGCGGCCCGCCGACAGTCCGGCTGGTCGATCTCGAGGCTCGGGATCGACACGGAGCGGCTCTGCTTGTCGAGAAGCATCCCGAACTCGCCGAGGAAGCTGTCGGTCCCGTGGGCCGTCCGCTCGATCGAGATGAGGCCCTTGGCGTAGGCGCGAGCGCCGTGCTGGAGGACCGCCTTGGAGAGGAGGTTGCCCGTCGTGTCGCGGCCGATGTGCCGGGTGTAGGCGGTCAGGTCGAAGAGCTGTGAGCGTCCGCCGAAGACGATCTCGACCTGCTCGACCTCGCTGCCGTCGCCCTCGAGGCGGTTGTCGATCCGCGAGCGCACGACCCGCCCGCCGAGGTGGGCGATCGCGAAGCGGAGCGAGGCGCCTTCCGCGATCCGGGCAGTCCGCTGCTGGAGCGCCGTCGTGGCCGTGGAGAGGTCCTGGATCGAGGCGAAGCGGAGGACCGCGCCGGGCCCGAGGTCGATCTCGCTCGTGCCGCCAAACAGGGACTGGCCCGCGTCGGCCGACCCGTCCGCGCCGCCGGTCCCGGCGCCCGCCGGCGCGACAAGCTCCTCGACGAGCGACGCCTCGGCGCCCTCGCCGAGGCGGATCAGGGTCCGGGTGAGGAGGGCCCGGTCCGGGGCGCCCGCGGTCCAGCGCAGGATGATCGGCCGCTCCAGCCGGACCCCCGCGGGCACGTAGAGGTGGATGCCCTGGCTCCAGAAGCCCCGCGAGAGCCAGGCCAGCTTCTCGTCGGGGGGCAGCGCCGTGGCAAGAAGCGCCGCGCGGACGCCGGCCGCGTCGCGGGCGAGGGCGGCCCCGAGCGTCTCGAGGGCGACGCCCCGCTCCGCGAGCCCGGGCGCGAGGGCGAGACGGACGACGCGGTCCTCGCGGAGCTCGATGACCCCATCCGCCCCGTCGGGGAGCGTCCCGGCCTCGTCCGGCGCGATCGCCGTCCGGAGGTACGGGCGGACAGTTGAGAGGTCCGCGCCCCGGAAATCGACGTAGGTCGTGTAGAGCTGGTTCGTCTCCACGGGACGGCCGGCGAAGGCGGCGGCCGCGGCCGCGCGATCGTCGCGCAGCCAGGCGGGCTCGTCACGCTCGGCGGCGAGCACCCCGGCCAGGGCCGCGTCGGCGAAGGTGAAGGGGAGGTCGGCGGGAGCGCGGCGGGCGCGGCGCGCAGCGGACGCGGCCCCGACGGACGCGGCGGCGAGCGTCGCGGGCTCGACGCCCGCGGACGGCGACCCAGCGGAGGTCTCGGCGGGGGTCGTCATCCGAGCGACCCCTCCATCTCCAGCTTGACGAGCCGGTTGAACTCGATCGCGTACTCCATCGGGAGCTCCTTCGTGAAGACCTCGAGGAAGCCCTGCACGACCAGGTTCGTGGCCTCGTTCTCGGTCAGGCCGCGACTCATCAGGTAGAAGATCTGGTCGGCCGAGACGCGCCCCACGGTGGCCTCGTGGGTCATCGTGGTGTCGTCCTCCTGGACGTCGATGTACGGGTAGGTGTCCGACCGGCTCCCCTCGTCGAGGAGGAGCGCGTCGCAGCGGACGCTGGCAACGACCCCGGTCGCGCCCGGGGCCACCTTCAGAGTTCCCCGGTAGGTCGCCCGGCCGCCGTCCTTGCTGACCGACTTGGAGACGATCCGGCTCCGCGTGTTCGGGGCGAGATGAACCGCCTTCGCCCCGGTGTCCTGGTGCTGGCCGTTCCCGGCGAAGGCGACGCTGATCACCTCGGCCGTGGCGCCCTCGCCACGCAGGTAGATGGCGGGGAACTTGACCGTGGCCCGCGAGCCCGTGTTCGCGTCCACCCACTCCACGGTGGAGTGGGCGTGGGCGTGCGCCCGCTTCGTCACGAGGTTGTAGACGTCGCGGCTCCAGTTCTGGATCGTGGTGTAGCGGACCTGCGACCCGGGGAGAGCGATCACCTCGACGACCGCCGCGTGGAGGGCGTCAGTCGTGTAGATCGGGGCGGTGCAGCCCTCGATGTAGTGGAGCTTCGCCCCCTCGTCGGCGATGATCAGGGTCCGCTCGAACTGGCCGGTGTTCTCGCCGTTGATCCGGAAGTACGCCTGGAGCGGGAGGGGAACCTCCACGCCCTTCGGCACGTAAACGAACGAGCCGCCGGACCAGACCGCGCTGTTGAGAGCGGAGAACTTGTTGTCCTCGGGCGGGACGACCGTGGCGAAGTACTTCTTCACGATCTCCGGGTACTCGCGGAGGCCCTGGTCCATCCCCATGAAGACGACGCCGATCTTCGAGAGCTCCTCGCGGACGGAGTGGTAGACGACCTCCGAGTCGTACTGGGCCCCGACGCCGGCGAGGAACTTCCGCTCCGCCTCCGGGATGCCGAGCTTCTCGAACGTCTGCTTGATCTGCTCGGGGACGTCGTCCCAGGACTTCTCTTCGCGCTCTGACGCCTTGCGGTAGTAAACGATCTTCGAGAAGTCGATCCCCTGGACGCTCTCCGGGACCCACGTCGGCATCGCTCGCTTGAGGTAGTGCTCGTACGCGCGGAGGCGGAACTGGAGCATCCAGTCCGGCTCGTCCTTGATCGCACTGATCTCCTCGACCGTGGCCCGCGACAGCCCGCCCTTTGTCTCGGCCAGGTACGTGAAGTCGTCGTGGAACCCGTACTTGTACTCCTGGGAG
>JBBSAS010000179.1:0-4117 GCA_038252055.1 Candidatus Limnocylindrales bacterium | reverse complement strand
CGTCAGGCCGGTGGAGGAGCCCGCGTCCCCCCATCCGCCGACGCACACGCCGCGCGCCTCGATGCTCCTGCTCGTCGCCCTCGCCCTCGTCTGGGGCGTCCATTGGGTGGTGGCCAAGAAGGGCCTCGAGTACATGCCGCCCTTCACGTTCGCGGCGCTCCGGACCGGCGTCGGCCTCGCGGCGGTCGTCGCGACGCTGGCCCTGCGCGGCGGGCTCGCCCTGCCGCCCCGCCGCGACATCCCGGTCGTCCTGTCCGTGGGCCTCGGGCAGGTGGCGGCCGGGACCGCCCTCATGAACGTGGCCCTGATGGTCGTGCCGGCGGGACGGTCGTCGATCCTCGTCTACACGATGCCGATCTGGGTCGTGCTCATGCAGGTCGTCTTCCTGAGGATGCAGCCGCTCCCGACCGAGGTGATGGGCCTCCTCCTCGGCGCAGCCGGGATCGTCGCCCTCGTGAACCCCGCGAGCATCGACTGGTCGGCGCCCGGCGAGCTCCGCGGCGTCCTTCTCCTGCTCCTCAGCGCGGCGATCTGGGGGGCGACCTCGATCCACGTGCGGCGTCACCGCTGGACCTCGCCGCCCCTCGCCCTCCAGCCCTGGCAGCTGCTCGTCGCCTTCGTGCCGCTCGCGGCCATCGCCGTCGTTCTCGAGCCCGCAGGCGAGATCCGCTGGGAACCGGCGACGATCGGCGTCCTCCTCTACAGCGGCGTCCTCGCGACCGCGTTCGCGTTCTGGGCGAGTCAGTCGATCACCCGATCGCTCGGCCCGCTTGCCGCCACGGTCGGCTTCCTCGGGGTGCCCGTGGTGGGCCTCGCCGCCGGGGCGTTGCTCCTCGGCGAGACGCTGTCGATCGTGGACCTCCTCGGCTTCGCCCTCACGGCCGGCGGGATCCTGCTCGTGACCCGGCCCCGCGCGACGCCCGGGGGCCGCCCGTCGTCCGGTGTCTCCGGACCGGCCGTCCCGGAGGCTGCGCTACAATCGCCGTCCACGGCGGAGTAGCTCAGTGGTAGAGCAGGGGACTCATAAGCCCTTGGTCGGTGGTTCGAATCCGCCCTCCGCTACCACCTCCAGCCGACGCTGACCATGGCCGGCCCGCGCCAGACGGGGCCGGTCTCGTCATTCTCGGGCCATCCGTTGGGCGGCCCCGGCCGTAGGGGAGGCGTGGTCCCGCCGCCCGGCGGGAGCGTCGCCCGGAGGGCTGCTCGAGCCCCGGGCTCTATACTCGTCGGCGAAGTCGCGCCTCTGGCGCCGGCTCGGCTGACCCGGAGGCCAGGTTGAACGGCAAGTTCCTGCGCAACGGCATCGTCATGCTCGTGTTGGTGTTCGGCACGATGCTGCTGCTCTACTCGTTCCTCATCTCCTCGCCGGCGGACCAGTCGGTGACGTACTCCGCGTACCTCTCGAACGTCTCCAACGGGCAGGTCGCCCGGGTCGAGCAGCAGGACCTCCGCCTGACCGTCACTCCGAAGAACGGCGCCCCGTACACCGTCATCGTCCCCGGCCTCGGCTTCACCGACGCCTTCGCCGAGACGCGCGCGGCGGCGGAGAAGGGCGGCGTGCCGGCCTCCTCGATCGACTTCGCGGGCAAGGAGGCCTCCCAGTCCGGGCAGTGGATCAGCCTCCTCGTGGGCGTCCTCCTGCCGGTGCTCCTGATCGGCGGCTTCCTCTTCTTCATGATGCGGCAGGCCCAGGGAACGAACAACCAGGCGATGAGCTTCGGCAAGAGCCGGGCCCGGATGTTCCTCGGCAACAAGACGGTGGTGACCTTCGCCGACGTGGCCGGCGTGGACGAGGCGAAGGCCGAGCTCCAGGAGGTCGTGGAGTTCCTCAAGTACCCCGAGAAGTTCAGCTCCCTCGGCGCCCGGATCCCGCGCGGCGTCCTCCTCGTGGGCCCGCCCGGAACCGGCAAGACGCTCATGGCCCGGGCCGTCGCCGGCGAAGCCGGGGTGCCCTTCTTCAGCATCTCCGGCTCCGAGTTCGTGGAGATGTTCGTCGGCGTCGGCGCCAGCCGCGTCCGCGACCTCTTCGACCAGGCCAAGCGCAACTCGCCCTGCATCGTCTTCGTCGACGAGATCGACGCGGTCGGCCGCCAGCGCGGCGCCGGCCTCGGCGGCAGCCACGACGAGCGCGAGCAGACCCTCAACCAGATCCTCGTCGAGATGGACGGCTTCGACACGAACACGGCCGTCATCGTCGTCGCGGCCACGAACCGGCCGGACGTCCTCGACCCGGCCCTCCTCCGCCCCGGCCGCTTCGACCGCCAGGTCATCCTCGACCGGCCGGACATGAAGGGCCGGACCGAGATCCTGCGCGTCCACACGAAGGGAAAGCCGCTGGACAAGGCGATCGCGATCGAAGACGTCGCCAAGCAGTCGCCGGGCTTCTCCGGGGCGGACCTCGCGAACCTCGTGAACGAGGCGGCGATCCTGGCCGCCCGCCGCAACAAGAAGCTGATCGGGATGTCCGAGTTCCAGGAGGCCCTCGAGCGGATCGTCGCCGGGCCCGAGCGGAAGAGCCGGGTCATCTCCGACGCCGAGAAGCTGATCATTGCCTACCACGAGGGCGGCCACGCCCTGGTCCAGCGGATCCTCCCGAAGTGCGACCCGGTGAGCAAGGTGACGATCATCAGCCGGGGGATGGCCCTCGGCTACACCATGGCCCTGCCGTCGGAGGACCGCTACCTCCAGAGCAAGACCGAGTTCGAGGACAAGATCGCGGGCCTCCTCGGCGGCAACGCCTCGGAGCGTCTCGTCTTCGGCGACACGACCACGGGCGCCTCGAACGACATCGAGAAGGCGACGGATCTCGCCCGGCGGATGGTCACCGAGTTCGGGATGAGCGACCGGCTCGGACCCCTGGCCCTCGGCAAGCGCGACGAGATGATCTTCCTTGGACGGGAGATCGGCGAGCAGCGGAACTACTCGGACGACGTCGCGAAGCAGATCGACGAAGAGGTTCGCAAGATCATCGACACGGCGTACGCCCGGGCCCAGGAGGTCCTCACGATCCACCGCGCCCGCCTCGATCGCCTGGCCGAGGCGCTCGTCGAGAAGGAAACGCTCGACAGTGAGCAGTTCGAGGCGCTCTTCGCCGACCTCCCGCCGAAGGAGCCGATCCACGGCGTCCCGAAGCTGACCGAGGCCGGCGCACCGGCGACCACGGAGAAGGGCGAACCGGCGGCCGCTGCGGTCGAGCCGGCCGCCGAGCCTGCCCACGATGCAGCGCCCGCGACCGAGGCCGAGCCCGCGACCGCCCCCGAGCCCGCGACGGCCCCCGAGCCCGCCACCGAGCCCGACCCGGAGCCGACCGCGGAGCCGGCCTGACCGGCCAACCCGCCACGAAGACCGACCCGGCCCCGACCGGGCCCACAACCGGAGATGCCGTGACCACGCCCGCCGCCGTCCCTCTCCCCGGCGCCGACCTGGAGGCCTACCTCGCCGCCGGCGCGGATCGCCGCCTCGAGCGCTTCCTCGCGCTCCTGCGGATCTCGAGCATCAGCGGGCTTCCCGAGCATGCCCCGGACTGCCGGAGGGCGGCCGAGCTGCTCGCCCGGGAGTTCGCCGAGATCGGCCTCGAGCACGTCGAGGTGTCCGAGACGGGCGGCCACCCGGTGGTCTACGCGGACTGGCTCCACGCGGCCGGCGCGCCGACCGTCCTCCTCTACTGCCATTACGACGTTCAGCCGGTGGATCCGCTCGACGAATGGGAGGCCACGCCGTTCGAGCCGATCGTCCGGGACGGCCGGGTCCTCGCCCGCGGCGCGTCGGACGACAAGACGAACATCACGGTGACGATCGACGCCGTCGAGGCCGTCCTCGCGACCCGCGGTGCCCTGCCGGTGAACCTCAAGCTCGTCTTCGAGGGCGAGGAAGAGTCCAGCTCGATCCACCTCGACGCGTGGCTCGAGACGAACGCGGGGCGCCTTGCGGCCGACGTCGCGCTCGTGGCCGACGGCGGGTTCTTCGCCGGCAACCTGCCCGCCATCACCGTCGGGCTGCGGGGCCTCTGCGCCGCCGAGATCCACGTCACGGGTCCCTTCCAGGATGTCCACTCCGGCGTCTTCGGCGGCGCGATCGCGAACCCGGTCAACGCCCTCGCCACGATCATCGCCGCCCT